>JAYQGD010000058.1:0-9850 GCA_038140415.1 Rhodospirillaceae bacterium | reverse complement strand
GGTTCACGCAATCACTAGCCGCTAAATCCGTCAGCTATCCTCCTTCCTCCGGCGCGCTTCGCGGGCGGCGGGGCCGGGCGGCGGGACGATTTTCCAGGTCAGGCCGACCCGGCTTAAGGCGGTGACGAACGCCGCGCCAGGGTCGATTTGTCCGGCATCGAAGCCGCTCCGCAGCGAGGCCGGGAAGGCGTGGTGATTGTTATGCCATCCCAGGCCAAACCCGATCACGCCCAGAAGCGGGACGTTCCGGCTTTCGTCGCCGGTGACGTACGCCTGTGCGCCCACCGTGTGGGCCACGCTGTTGGTGCAGAGGTGGATATGGATCGAGACGCACAAGGCGAGAAGGCCCCAGGCCAGTCCTATCCCGGCCTGCCGCCAATCGCCGGTGGCGAAATACCCGGCCGCACCGGGGACAAGACACATCCAGACGCCAGCGAGCCGGTCCATGACCCGGTAAAACGGGTCTTCGATTAGGTCTGGAATATAGACCTCGGCCATGGCGTCGCTGGAGTCCATCGTCCAACTAAGATGGGCGTACCAAAGGCCCCGGATGCGGCTTTGAACCGAATCGGTTCCAAACCGGTATGGGCTATGGGTGTCCGGCGCCTCGTCGGAAAATCGGTGATGCCGGCGATGTTCGGCGGCGTACCCCAGGAACGAGCCAAACCCGGCACAGCCGAAAATAATCAGTAAAGCTTCCACCGCCCGGTGAGCGCAGAACGACCGGTGTGAAAAATAAGAATGGTGACCGACCGCCATGCCCAGTGACGTGCAGAGAAAAATGATCCCGGCGGTAATCACAACGGAAATCGGCACCCCTTCGGTGGCTGCCGACCACACCGCGACAACAGCGCCGGCGGGATACACCAGCATCCAGGCCGCGGGCACGGTTTTGCGGAGGGCGAGTTCCCATCCGTCAACGTGGCGTATGCCGTTTGTTGGTTCACCCATCCTAATGTTTCTGCGCTCTATTTCGGCTGATAGACTTATCGTTGGAGAGATAACAGGAGATATGCTGATGACCGATGAGACAACCCGGACCGCCACCTGTCAATGCGGCGGGCTGACGGTGGAGACGCGGGGCGAGCCGGAGTTCATTCCGATCTGCGGCTGTTCCTACTGCCGGCGGCGGTCCGGCGCGGTCTACGGCACCGGCGTTTATTTCAACAAGGACCAGGTGAGCATCGGCGCGGGCGAGACCAAGACCTTCCGCCGTTCGTCCGACGCCGGACGCTGGTTTGACTGTCATTTCTGCACCACCTGCGGCACGACGCTCTACTGGACCATGGAGATTTGGCCGGATCGGATCGGCGTGCCCATCGGCTGTCTGGACGGGCCGGCGCTGCCCAAGCCCAATGTGGCGGTGTTCACCAAGCACATTCCCGATTGGGCGGCGTTTGATGAGGACATCACGGCTTACGAGGCGGCGCGGCCAACCACTTAACTGCGTCATGCCCGAGTTGAGACCAGCGTTAGCTGGGATCAAGTCTCGGGTACCCATGGCTGCTGATGTATGGACCCCCGAGACTTGGCCTCAATTTGCATTGAGCCCAACTCGGGGGCGACGCGAGAAGGGAAGGCAGAAGGAAGGCTCGTTCCCTTCGTGATCTCTGTGTGCTCTGTGGTTTAACTAGTCAGCCCTCCCCACCCAAGGCCTCGCCGGTGGAGGCGAGCCGTTCCTCGATGGTGGTGCGGATGGATTGTTCCAGGCCGGGATGGGCTTCCATCAGCCGGACGAAATGCTGGCGGGGCAGGGACAAACAGACCGAATCCGTCTTGGCGCGGACCGACGCGGTGCGGGGCCGGTCCTCGACCAAGGCGATCTCGCCGAAGAAATCTCCGTCCGACAGGCTGCCGACGGAAATCTCGCCGCCGTCCGGGGTGGGCACGAAGACTTCCAGGCTGCCCCGCGCCACCACATAGAAGTCATCGCCGGGATCGCCGGCCTCGAAAATGGTGCGGTTCTCGATCACCCGTTCGGAGGCGAAGTAATCGGCCATTTCCGCCAGCGTCGCCTCGTCGCAGTCGGCCAGGAACGGGATGGCTTTCAACTGCTCCGCGGTAACCGTCATCAGGTCGTTCTCCGCATCGACGGCGAAGCCGTTCTGTTTATCCCAAAGCTCCCGGTAGAGCCCGCCGGCTGCCAAAAGGTCTTGATGCGGGCCCTGTTCCACCAGCCGGCCTTTCTCGAACACCAGGATGCGGTCAAAATCGGTGACCGAGGACAGCCGGTGAGTGACCGAAACGATGGTTGTGCCCATTGGCCAGTCCAGGATGGCGTTGTTGACCTCTTCCTCCGAGCCGGGATCAAGGGCCGAAGTGGCCTCGTCCAACAAGAGAAGCGGCGCGTTCTTGAGAAAGGCGCGGGCGATGGAAATCCGCTGGCGCTGCCCGCCGGACAGATTGCCGCCGCCGGCGCCGACCCGTGTGTCGAACTTTTCCGGCAGGTCTTCGATGGTGGTCAGGATCGCCGCCTGTTCGGCCGCGGTGCGCATGGCCTGATCATCGGCGTCGGGGTTCCCCAGCCGGATGTTCTCGGCGATGGAGGCGTCGAACAGGATCGGGGTCTGGGGCACCACGCTCATATGGCGGCGGAGCTCGGTCTCGTCGATCTCCCCCAGCACGGCGTCGTCATAGGTGATGGCCCCGCTGCCCGGCGCATAGAGCCGCATGATCAGTGACAGCACGGTGGACTTGCCGCAACCCGAGGGGCCCACCAGGGCCACTTTCTCCCCGGCCTTGATCGTAAAGCTGATTTCGGAAAGCGCCTGGGTCTCCCCATCATAACTGAACCCCACAGCATAAAAGCGGATGCCGTCGGTTAACGGCGGCATGGGCTTGCCGGTCCCGTCGCTGTCGGCCGGGGCGTCTTGTTCCAGGATCGCATCGACCCGGCCCATGGAGGCGCTGCCGATGGACAGAAGCGGAATGGCCGTCGATAGGTGGGTGACCGCATCGCCGATGTTCAACAGAATGCCGATAAAGGCGATCAGCAGGCCGGTAGTCATGTAATCGTTGAACGCCAGATAGGCGCCGACCCCGATGATCACCAAGAGCATCACGCCGCTCGCCACCAGCGCCGCCCGGGCGATTAGGCCGGTGAAGAAATGCGCCTTGGCGCCGCTGTCCCGAAGATTACCGGCGAGCGCCGTAAACCGCGCCGCGCGCTCCTGCTGCAGGCGGAACAATCGCACTACCAGCCGGGCGGTGTAGTTTTCCTGGGCCAGACCGACCACGCTGGTCTCGAACGCCGCCCGTTCCTTCATTGCCGTTTCGGATCGTTTGTTGAAGGGCATCGAGGCGACGCCGATCAGCGGCATGGTAATGACCGCCATGATCGCCAGCCGCCATTCGATGATGAACAGCGCGATCAGGCTGAAGATCACCAGCAGGAACTGCATGATGATGACGGGGATGGATCGGACGAAGGCGATCTCGATGGCGTTCAGATCGCCGCTGAACCGGTTGGCCACGTCGCCGTCGGCCAGTTTGTCGAGGCTGCCGGTGGGCAGGTTCTGCAGTTTGTTGAACAGGGATTGGCGCAGTTCGCCGATCGCCTGGACGCCCAGTTTCGCCGAGATGTATTCCTGCACCGTGCCGGCGATGGCGCAGATGACCAGGGTGGCGACGAGCCCCAGGATGGACAGAACCAAAATGTCCCAGTTTTTTGTCCCGCAAACCTTCATCGAAGATCAGCTTCAACAGGATGGGCATGCCGAGGAAATAGACCATCTGCAGCAAGATCATCAGGACGCCCAAGGCCGACCATCCCTTCCACCGGGACAATATCTTCAGGGACGTGAGCAGAAACTGCAGCATGGACGGCTACTTTTTCAGGGCGGTGATGAAATGGATTTCCCAATCGCCCCGGCGAATGGCGCGCTCCGCGAACCAAAACACAATGGGCTTTAGCCAGGAGAGCCACGGGCCATACACCGACTTGGCATAGTTTCGAAGCTGCGCGTCCGGATCGGCCTTTTCCCATTCCTTACTTTTGAGCACCGTGTTCTGGATGACCTCCCGTCTATGGATAATCTCGAACCCGGCGTCGGTGATCAATTGGACATAGTCCTCGATGCTGGTCATCACCTCGCTGCCGGTGAGGAGTCGGGGAGCGAACCCGTCCAGCCAGGTGCTTCGGGCAGTCAGGGTGTGCTCTGCCAGAACCAGCCGGCCACCGGGCTTGATCCACTTGCCGAAGCGGTCAAACGCCGCCTTGCGGTTGGCGATATGGTGCAGGCATTCAATGGTGTAGATGTGGTCAAAGCCGGCTTCCGGATAATCCAGTTCGGTGATATCTGCACAGACCGGCGTCACGCTCTCCTGCAGGCCGCGCGCCTCGACCACCCGGTGCATGGCCTCCACATGATGCTCAACGATTTCCACAGCGGTGACCTTACAGCCGAACCGGTCGCTGACAGTCATGGCGGCGGCGCCGGTGCCCGCGCCGACATCGAGTAGATGCTGATCTTTCTCCGGGGGGAGATGTTTGAAAACCTCACGGAGGTAATTTTCCTGAGCCCGCTTTACATCAACAGCTGGCGTCTCATCATCCCAATAGCCGATATGAATATGGGACACGTCTTCGCCGTCCAGCTTCCACTCGACTTCATAAACATCCGTCAGACGTTTTTCAGATCGGTGTTCATGTCCGCGCGTCTCCGTCGCTTAAACTCTCATAGGCGGTTTTGATGGCAGTGATGGCTTCATCTATGTCTTTCTCTGTGTGGGCCGTCGTAATCTGCAGCCGCAACCCGCCTTCGCCCAGAGGCACGCTGGGATAGACCGCCGGGGTCAGCAGAATGGCCGGCTCATTGTCCCACAACTTACGGCAGCTTTGAATGACGTCGCTGACGGAACCGTCCAATTGTACGTGCACGATGGGAAAGCCGACATCATGAGGGCCGGTCATGATCTTAAACCCGGCTTCCTGCACACCATCGGAGAACCGTTTGGTCAATGCCGCCAATTTGGATTGGACCGGCTCGGCCTCGTCCACGGCGATGTCGAACCCGGCCAGGGCGCCGGCCAGGCTTGCCACCGGGACGGGCCCGGAGAAGACATAGGTCGAGCTGGTCTCGGCCAGGCGTTTGATATCGGGATTGCTGCTGGCGACAAAAGCGCCCATGGACGAATAGGCCTTGGAGAGCCCGGCGATGTAGATCAGTCGGTCGTGATGGAGGCTCAGTCCCAAATACTTGATCGAGCCGTTGCCTTTCCGTCCGAACGGCGCATCGGGGGAGGGGTCTTCGCCCAGGACGCCGAAGCCGTGGGCGTCATCCACATATAAAGTCGCGTCATATTTATCCGCCAGGTCCAAAAGCTCCTCCAGCGGCGCAAGATGACCTGACATGGAATAGATGCCGTCGACGGCGATGATGCGCGCCGGGGCGTCCATATTCTCCTGCAACAGCTCTTCCAATGCTGCCAATTCCATGTGCGGCCACACTTCGGTACGCGCGCCTTTGCCTTCCGCCAGGAAGCACGTCTCACGGATGGACGTATGAGCGCTGTTGTCCGCAAAAATGACCCCGCCCCGGCCGGCCAGTTCAGGCAGCAGGCCCATATGGATCAGAGTGATGGTGGGAAATACCGCCACATGGAGTCCGTCCAGAATGTCGGAGAGCTTTTCTTCAAGCCGGAAATAAGGTTCGGGTGAGGCGACGGCGCGGGTCCAGCTCGGATGCACGCCCCATTCCTCGATCATCGGCTGCACCGCGTTGATGACGTCTGTATGGAGATCAAGGCCCAGATAGTTGCAGGAGGCAAAATCCAGAATTTCCTTATCCTCGACTTTCAGCCGCCGTCCGTTCTGTTCTGTGACCCTGGAAAACAATTGGGGCACCTGATCGACCAGGGCCGATTCAATCATGCTGAGACCGACCCGGGATTCGTTGGGCCGGAGTTCCCGCTGCTGGATTTCCACTTCCCGGCGCTTTTTGACCTTGCCGAGGATGTCGGAGATCGAACCGATGGAGACGATATCCTCTTCCCACAACTCGACGCCAAACTTCTCTTGCACCGTGATCCCCACTTCAAAAATCTGCAGGGAATCCAGGCCCAAATCTTCCACCAGGTTGGTAGCGCCATCCAGCCGCACCCTGGACGGATCGACCTGGGCGATCGAGGCGACAATGGAAATGACCTTGTCCATCTCATCATTTGTGTCGTGCGAAGGGTCACCATCCCTTTCCGAATCACGGAGAAACACCGAGTGCCTCGCCAGGATGTCGATCTCACCGGCCTGGAGCGCCTGACGGGTCGCGTCATAGCGCTTCTTGCCGCTGGTGGTTTTCGCAATTTTGCCCGAGCCGACAAACAGCAACTGGTCCACCGGCAGGTCCATCTCCTTGGCCTGCGTTCTGATCGCCTCCAGAACCCCGTCTTGAACGTCGGTCTTGCGTTCTTCGACCAGGGCGACGACTTGCGCGGTTGAATCGTGAATATCTGTTTCCAGAACCATGATGCGGTTGTCGGATATCTCGGCGGCGGTGCTGAAGGCCTGTTCGATTTCCGTTGCCGCGTAGTTCTTACCGTAGCGAATGATGACGTTTTTCAGCCGGTCGATGACATAGAGTTCACCATCGTGGAGGAAACCGAGATCGCCCGTGGCCACTTGTCCCCCAGGAAACAAGTCGATTTCCTCACCGCCGTCTTTGATATAGCCCTTCGCCGCAAGCGGCCCGGTCACACAAATCTCGCCGACGACTTTCTCGTCCACCGGATTGCCGCCGGCGCCCATGATCTGGATCGAACATCCAAGGAACGCCGGGCCGTTGCTGTAGAGGATCAGCGAGTCTCTCTCATCGCCCGCAATCGTTTTTTCATTATCCATTTCGCCTTCGCCGATGATCCGGATGGACTCACCCGGATTGACGCTGCCGCGGTCGATCCGGACATACTTGACCGGTGCGCCGATTTTCTTGGCGTCAACCGCAAGGGTGGTTTCCGCCAAACCATAACCCGGCGTAAAGGACTGAGAATTGAACCCGTGGGGCGCGAAGGCCTCGACAAAGGAACGGACGGTCCGGTCGCGCACCGGCTCCGCCGAACTGCAGGTGGACAGAAGAGAGGACAAATCGACATCCGCGGGCACCATTTTTCGGGCCGCAAACTGGGCGCAATAAGCGTAACCGAAGTCAGGCATGACCATCGCGGTCACGCCAAAATGGCCGACCGTGCGCAACCAAGTGGCGGGCGACAGCAGGAAACCGGACGGGCGGAAGAGAATCCCGGTCGCGCCCAGGATGATCGGCACCAAGGCGCCGCCGACAATACCCATGTCGTGATACAGGGGCGCCCAGTACTGGAGCACCGTGTCGCGTCCCCAGTTCACGCATCCCGCCAATGCGGCCGCTTCGGCAAAGATGCCGCGATGGGTAACGGCCACGGCTTAGCCGGCGCCGGTTGAGCCGCTGGTGATCTGTACGAAAGCAATATCGTCTTCGCCGGCCGGATGAATGGCGTCCAAGGTCAGCGGCGTTCCCTCTGTCAGAAGGTCGCCGGTGATTGTCAGGGTGCCCTTTGCGCCGGGCACGGGCGTGACGGCGGGCGCGTCGGGTCCGGGTTCCACCAGGGCCCAGGTGTTAGGTCCCAGACGTTTTCGCCAGTCGGTTAATCTGGCGAGGAGCTTGTCGCCGCCCCGCATGGCTGGGGCTTCCGGCTGGATCGCGGGATAGGCGCCGAGGAGAACAGCGGCAAAAAAGACGGCTAATGTGGTTTGGTTATCGGCGCCGGCGACCAGGCAATAATCGCCGGGCGTGACGCCGGAGGCTTTGAGGAATCCAGCGCAACGTCGCGCGCGGTCAAAAAGGGCTCCGCTGGAGAGTTCGTCGAAGCTCGCGTCGAGAGAGTCCGCGCTTCCGCCACGGTAGAAAAACAATTTTCCCTCTGGCTCCGAGCCGTTCGCCGTGTCCCGGACAAACCGGCCGAGAGTATGATTCTCCAACGTACGTCCCCTGGTCTAGACGGCCCCCTTATCCGGCAGCCACTACCGGCGCGAGAACTTCGCAAAATTGGTTTACAGTATGAGGTCAAGGGTGGCAAACAACCGGCTGGGAGCCAAGGAGCACCATGACCTCATCGGAGAAGACAAAAGCCGTTCTGATTACCGGCGCCGGGTCCGGCATTGGATTGACCACGGCGGGCTATCTGGCGGACCGGGGATATCTGGTGTTCGCCGGTCTCCGGAAGTTCGAGGAAAGCAGTCTCCCCGACGGGTTGAAGAAGCCCGGGATCGTTCCGCTGCAATTGGACGTCATGGCGGTAGGGTGTTTGGCAGTAACCCAAGCCTGTCTGCCCCAACTTCGGCAAGACGGTGGACGGATCATCAATATGGGCTCGGTCAGTGGGCGCACGGTGGCCCGGTCCACCGGCGCGTATAGCGCCGCGAAATTTGCCTTAAGCGCTCTGTCGTCCACCTTGCGGATGGAGTTAAAGCCCTGGCAAATGCCCGTGTCGTTAATTGAACTTGGATCGGTGCAAACGCCCCTGTGGGATAAGGTGCTGGATGAATGTGAGGGCCTCCCCGGCCGCGTATCGCCGAAAAAGCTGGCGCTTTACTACCCCGACTGGTCTCACTCTTTTGGTGAGCTTCAGGCCGACGCCAGAAAACATCTGAAGGTCGCCGTGTCGGCGGAGAAAGTCGCCAGCGTCATTGAAAAGGTCCTCTCGGCGAAAAACCCGAAGGCGCGGTATCTGGTCGGCCGGGAGGCCTGGCTCAATCACCTGGCATTGCGGTTCCTTCCCGAAGCCATCCTCGAAAAAGTCCTGTGGGGAATTTTCCGGGATCAGGATCAAGCCGGGCACTAGAAGCAATCCCGCGTCCCATCATCACCCTTCACTGTTGCGCGAGGCCGGTTTTCCTGCCGGGGAGCGAGTGCTACAGTGGCCTGGATGAATAAACTAATATTCGAGAGTGCGGCAGACAGGAGGCAGTAATATGGGCGCACCGGCGCGCGGCGAGACCTACAACTATTCCCGTTTCAAGATGAGCAATTACGAGCTCGGCTACTTCCCCGGTCCCAAGGCCGGCGAAAGCGTGGACTATAACTACACGCTCACCGATCTGGAGGGCAACGAGGTCCGGCTGGAGGATTACAAGGGAAAGTGGCTGGTGATCGAATCCGGCAGCCTGACCTGCCCCATGTATGTGAAGAACGTTCAGCCTTACGCCAAGCTGAAAGCCAAGTATCCCGATGTGGAATGGCTGGTGGTCTATGTTCGGGAGGCCCACCCCGGTGAGAAGGCCAAACAGGCGACCAATATTGACGAAAAGATCGCCTATGCGAAACGGACCCGGGACGACTACAAGGAAGACCGGAAAATCGCCGTCGATACGGTGGAGGGAACGTGGCACCACGCTTGGGGGCTATTGCCCAATACGGTCTATGTGATCAATCCGGACGGCAAGGTGATCTATCGGGCCGACTGGTCCTTCGCCAACAATGTGGACCGGGTGCTGCAGAACCGGGACCAGGTGAATGACAACGAGCACATCGCCATCATCGGGGCCGCGCCCTGGATCACCATTCCGGTGACCCTAAAGGGCGGCTGGGTCGCGCTCTACGACATCCTGATCATCTTCCCCAAAGTCTATTACGAGCACTTCAAGCTCGACATCCAGACTTGGTGGAACAAACGAAAAGCGAAGAAGGCGTCGGCAACGGCCGCGGAGTAGATCGCTCCCTTAATCGTTGACGTTGTGCACGATCCTGGTGGGGAAGGGGATGGTGATGTCGTTGGCGTCGAAGCCCTGCTTGATGGCTTTGGTCAGGCCAAACTTCACCGGCCAGTAATTGGCGTTGTCCACCCAGACCCGCAGCACGATATCCACCGAACTGTCGTTCAT
>JAYQGD010000057.1:7197-9876 GCA_038140415.1 Rhodospirillaceae bacterium | reverse complement strand
CACCGGCACCGACGCCGCCGGCCAAGTGATCGAGGCCTTCGGCGGGTTCATCATGGGCGGAAACTTCGTCATCGGGATAATCGTCTTCGCCATCCTGGTGATCGTGAACTTCATCGTCATTACCAAAGGTTCCACCCGGATTGCCGAAGTGGCCGCCCGCTTTACCTTGGACGCCATGCCCGGCAAGCAGATGGCGATTGATGCGGACCTGTCCTCGGGCCTGATCGACGAGGCGGACGCCCGCCGCCGCCGCGAGGAATTGGAGGACGAGAGCTCCTTCTTCGGCGCCATGGACGGTGCGGCCAAGTTCGTCCGGGGCGACGCTGTCGCCGGTATGATGATCACCGGCATCAATATCGTCGGCGGGATCATCATCGGCGTGGTTCAGAAAGACATGGAATTCGGCACCGCCCTAGACACATTCACCCGGCTGACCGTCGGTGACGGCCTGGTCTCGCAGATACCGGCGCTGATTGTCTCTACCGCAGCCGGTATGCTGGTCACCAAGGGCGGCGTCTCCGGCCCGATGGAAAAGGCCGTGTTCGGCCAACTTAGCCGCAAACCGAAGTCCATGGGCATGGTGTCGTTCCTGCTGGTGTCTCTGGCGCTGCTGCCGGGCATTCCCGCCGTGCCGTTCGTTATTCTGGCCGGCGGCCTTGGCGGCGTTGCCTTTGTGATGCAGCGGCAAGAACATAAGAAGCATCTTGAGGAAATGGAACAAGCCGAAGCCAAGGAAGCGGAAGACGCCGCGCCGGCCGAAGAACCTATTTCTCAGGTTCTCAAGATCGATTACCTGCGCCTCGAACTGGGCTATGGCCTTTTGTCGCTGATCAACGAGGGCCAGGAAGGCCAGCGGCTGACCGACCAGATCAAAGCGCTGCGCCGGCAGATGGCCATCGAAATGGGCTTCGTCATGCCCGCCGTGCGCATCCAGGACAATATGCAACTGGGCGCCAATAACTATGTCGTCCGGGTCAAGGAAATCGACGCCGGCAATGGCGATCTGCGGCCCAACATGCTGCTGGTCATGGACCCCCGGGGCGAGGACATCACCATTTCGGGCGAAGCGACCACCGAGCCGACCTTCGGCTTGCCCGCCATGTGGATCGATTCCCAGGGCCGGGAAGAGGCTATGTTCCGTGGCTATACGGTGGTGGATGCGCCGACCGTGATCACCACGCACCTGACCGAGGTGATCAAAGACAATATGGCGGAGCTGCTGTCTTATGCGGAAACCCAGAAGCTGCTCGACGATCTGGACAAGGATCACCAGAAGCTGATCGCCGATATCGTTCCGACACAGATTACCGTCGGCGGCATTCAACGGACCCTGCAGAACCTGCTGGAAGAGCGTATTTCGATCCGCGACCTGCCGACTATTCTGGAAGGCATTTCCGAAGCCTGTGCTCAGACCCGCAACATCAACGCGATTACGGAGCACGTCCGCACCCGCCTGGCCCGCCAGATCAGCGACGCCAACGCCAACCCCGACGGCGTGATCAATTTGATTACCCTGTCGCCGGAGTGGGAGCAGTCATTCGCCGAGTCCCTGGTCGGCACCGGCGACGAGATGCAACTGTCCATGGCGCCCAGCAAGTTGCAGGAATTCATCGCCGCCATCCGCCAGACCTTCGAACGTCAGGCCATGATGGGTGAAACCCCAGTTCTGTTGACCAGCCCGGCCATCCGGCCCTATGTCCGTTCCATCGTCGAACGGTTCCGGCCTTCAACGGTGGTGATGTCCCAGAACGAGGTCCATCCCAAGGCCAAGATCAAAACAGTGGAGCATATATAACTTGCCGCACCGACGGTTTGTTAGCCTATACTACGGAAATAACCGATCTCCAGAGGGTGGATAAGTGGAGCACGACGTGCAGGAGACAAGCCCGACAACGGCGCAGGCCGCGCCAGGCGCCAGACCACGCAGTAATGGCATGATCGCCGTGGCCTCAGGCAAGGGCGGCGTCGGCAAAACCTGGTTTTCGATCACATTGTCTCACGCGCTGTCTCTCAAGGGCCGGAAGACCCTGCTGTTCGACGGCGATTTGGGTCTGGCCAACGTGGATATTCAACTCGGCCTGATGCCGAAACATGACCTGGGCAGCGTGGTCAGCGGCAAGATGGCCCTCAATCAGGCGGCCCTGCCCTTCCAGGACGGCGGCTTTGATATCATCGCCGGGCATTCCGGGTCGGGGAACCTGGCCAATGTGTCTCCGAACCGGCTGCATGCCTTGGGCGAGGATTTGATCCTGCTCTCGTCTGCCTATCAGAACGTGGTGCTCGATCTGGGCGCCGGGGTGGAGCGCACCGTGCGCAATCTGGCCAATCATGTGGACACGATCCTGGTGGTCACCACTGATGAGCCGACGGCCCTGACGGACGCGTATGCGTTTATCAAAATCACCCATATGGAACGGCCCAACAAGGACATCCGAGTAGTTGTCAATATGGCCAATTCCACCAAGGAAGGGGAACGCACCTACAATACGATCCTCAAGGCCTGCCAAGGCTTCTTGAAGTTCTCGCCGCCGCTGGCCGGGGTGATCCGCCGCGATCCCAAAGTCCGGGACTCGATCCGCGTGCAGGCCCCTCTGCTGATCAGATTTCCCAATACCGAAGCTGCTCTCGACGTTAACGCCATCGCCGACAAACTCGTAGGCTGAGCCATGGCGACTGTTC
>JAYQGD010000057.1:0-7097 GCA_038140415.1 Rhodospirillaceae bacterium | reverse complement strand
CTCGACGTTAACGCCATCGCCGACAAACTCGTAGGCTGAGCCATGGCGACTGTTCTGCCGCCGCCCGCGACTCCGGTTCCGACTCAAGCCGGCGCCGCGCCGGCGCCGACCGCCACTATCCCCAACCCGCCGCCGGCGTTGACGGAGCTACCGGTGGGCTCGACGCTCAATGCCCAGCTATTGTCCCTGCCCCGGCCGAATGTCGCTGAGGCGCAGACAAACCTGGGGACACTGTTGCTGCACACCAACGTTAAGCTTCCCGAGGGCGTGAGCTTTCAGCTTCAAATCCGTACTCTGGTGCCTCAACTTCAGGTCCTGCTCAACGCCCTTCCCCAAGGTCACACAGGGCCAGCGCAACCGGGCTCGGCCCTGCAATCGGTGCCGTCGGACGGCCAGATCAAGCTGGATATCGGGGCGATCCTAAAAGCCACGGTGGTTCGACTGCCCGGCCCGGCGAACACAGGGCAAGGAACGGCACAGAACGCCGCACCAACCTCGACAACCGTACCCCCCGCCGGAACGGCCACAGGCGGACCAAGCTCCGCCACACAAGCCGGCTCGACGCTGTCTCAGACAACACAAGCCGGTCAGGCCGGTGGAATAACCACGGCGTCCTCCCCCACCGTGTCTCCATCACCGGGATTACAGGTGGGACAGCAGATCGACGTCCGTATCCTGGGCATCGTTCCCAGAGGCCAGAACCCAGGGCAAACCGCGCCGCCCTCCCCCGCGATCACGACCCTTCAGGCAGGGCAGACATTTCAGGGATCGGTCACGGCGGCGACCCAGGCCGGCCAGCCGGTGGTCGACACCCCCATTGGTCAACTGATCCTGGATACCAAATCACCCATCCCGTTGGGCAGCCGGTTGTCCATGGAAGTGGTGTCCACCCCCGGCCAAACTGGACTTAGTCTGTCCATCAGCGCCGGTGCGGAGACCATCTACGCAACCCGGGACTGGCCGGCCTTGGCCGACGCCCTTGCGCATCTTCAAACGGCGGCCGGGGGACAGGCGCAGGCCGCGCCGCCTGTGCCGCAGGCCAATGGCGCGCTCACGGCCAACCTGCTGTTTTTCCTGTCCGCGCTCCGAGGCGGCGACGTATCTCAATGGCTCGGAGATCAGAACAACGCGCTTCTGCACCAGGACCGGCCGGACACCGCCAACCGCCTGTCAGAGGAGTTTGCGCAGATGTCCCGGGCCTTTGGCGACCAGCCGACAAATGATTGGCGCTCGGCCTTGATACCCTTTTTCAACGGCGCCCTGTTGGAGCAGCTTCACATGCATCTTCGCGGCCGCTCCGGAACGTCAGATGAGGAAGGCGGCGCAGACGAAACCGCGCGCTTTCTGATCGATGTGGATTTAAGCCGGCTTGGCCGGGTACAACTGGACGGGCTGGTGAAGGCCGAGGGCAAGAAGTTTGATCTAATCGTCCGCACGGAACGCCCGTTCCCGCGCATCATGCGCCGGGACATCAATCAGATTTTTGTCGATTTTACCGAGGCCACGGGCGTCACCGGCGGCGTGGTATTTCAAGCGGATAACAAGTTTACGGAAGTGCCCATGCCGGCTTTCAGCGACACCGCCGACTGGCATATTTCCATATAAGCGGCGTTAGGCTTCCTCTGCCTTCCGTCGGCGGTAGGCATTGAGGCCGATCTCGTCCAGCACGAATTGTTCTGCACGGGCCTTCTCCAGCGCCGCCTCGGCGTCCCTGAAATCCTGGATAATCTCATAGCCTTTAAGCTCGAAGAACTCCTCGCGCATTTCTTCCTGGGCTTGGGCCAGACGCTCCTCCATCTCCGCGATGGCGGCGGCGAACTGTTCCCGCCTTTTGATGGCGAGGGACGCATAGGATCCGTAGATGGCGCCGGCTTCAACGGGCGACTTTGACGCGATGTCCTGCTCGTTAAGGATTTCAGCCTCCAGCTCCCGTGCCTGACGCTCCAGATCAGTGACAACCGAAATCATGCCGCCGACTTCACGGCGCTTTTCGTCGACCCGGAATTTGTGGAGCCGGATGAGAGTGTTCAGGTCCTTCATGCGCTAGGCTCTCCGGGACTGTATTCCATGTCCATGAGCTGAGCTAATTCCTGATAACAGGTCTCCAGCGTGGTGGAGTCTTCCTTGCCCTGACGCAGATACTGATCTATCGCCGGGAAATAGTGGATGGCCTCATCGACGCGGGGATCGGAGCCCTGCCGATACGCGCCGAGGCGGATCAGCTCGGCCATATCGTCATAAGCGGAAATTAGCTGCTTGGCGCGCTCGATAATAGCTTTCTGCGGCTGGGTGTTACAGGCCGGCATAGTCCGAGAGATACTGCGCAGGATGTTTACCGCCGGGAACCGGCCCCGCTCGGCGATGGCCCGGTCCAAAATGACGTGACCGTCGAGAATACCGCGTACCGCATCGGAAATCGGCTCGTTGTGGTCGTCGCCCTCCACCAGCACCGTGAACAGCCCGGTGACGCTGCCCTGACCCAACTGGCCTGGTCCCGCACGTTCCAGCAGCCGGGGCAGTTCGGCAAACACGGTCGGGGCATAGCCGCGGGTGGCCGGCGGCTCCCCGGCGGACAGGCTGATTTCCCGCTGGGCCGTGGCAAACCGGGTGACGCTGTCCATCAGGCACAGCACATCCCGCTGCCGATCCCGAAAGAACTCACAAACCGCCATGGTCAGGTAGGCCGCCTGCCGGCGCACCAGCGGCGGCTCGTCGGAGGTGGCGACCACCACGACACTGCGTTTCAAGCCTTCTTCGCCGAGATCGTCTTCGATGAATTCGTTGGCTTCCCGGCCGCGCTCGCCGATCAGGCCGATGACGCTGATATCCGCATCCGTATGCCGCGCCATCATGGACAGAAGGGTGGATTTGCCGATACCGGAGCCGGCGAAGATCCCCATCCGCTGGCCTTTGCAGACGGTCAAAAAGGCGTTCATGACGCGCACGCCGAGATCGATTTTGTCCCCGACCCGGACCCGGCTGTGGGCCGGTGGCGGGCTGGATTGAACCGGATACGGGGTGTCGCCGATCTCCAGCGGGCCCTTTCCGTCAATGGGCTCGCCAAACGCATTGATGACCCTGCCCAACCAGGCTTCGGTGGGATAGATCACCGGATCGCCGCGGCCGACCTCAACCTTGCAGCCGTTGCCGATTCCTTCCAGCGTACCGAAGGGCATGATCTGCGCCCGGCCCTCGCGAAAACCGACGACCTCGCAAAGCACATGACGGCCGGTGCGGGCCTCGACCCGGCAGTGATCACCGATGGACACCACGCCTTCGACGCCGCTGACTTCCATCATCATGCCGAGCACCGATGTCACCCGGCCATAAACCAGATGATCGGGAATCCGCCCGATTTCATTGATCAGGATGTTGGTCGACACGCTCACACGATTCTCTTTTTTTGTTGGTCTGAAAAAACCGGCTTTTACCGTCAAATCTTCGCACGGAGCACTTAAAGATTGGTAAAACCCGCTGATTTCCTCGGGTATTGACGTTTTCCGGTAGAATCCCCACATCCACTTTTGAACGCTATGGTATTCGTGATATAGAATACCGGACTCGTTCTTGTATATATACCACCAACAGAATATGGTTAACGTTAACCTTTTGACCTCGAACTCTGAGAGAGTATGGCCATGCGTGTCCTTCTAGTCGAAGACGACCCGACCACATCACAGAGCATCGAAATGATGCTGTCCTCCGCCGGTATGGTGCTGGACACGACCGACCTGGGTGAAGACGGCCTGGAAATCGGCAAACTCTATGATTACGACATCATTGTCCTGGACCTGATGCTGCCCGACATGGACGGCTATGAGGTCCTGCGCCGCCTGCGGGCCTCCAAGGTGGAAACACCGGTTCTGATCCTGTCTGGCCTTACCGAAGCCGACAACAAGGTGAAGGGACTTGGCACCGGCGCCGACGACTATCTGACCAAGCCGTTCAATAAGGATGAACTGATTGCCCGCATCCACGCCATTGTGCGCCGGTCGAAAGGCCATTCGGACTCGGTCATCCAGACCGGCAGCATGGCTGTCAATCTGGACGCCCGGACCGTCGAAGTGAGCGGCAAGCCGGTTAACCTGACAGGCAGGGAATACGGCATCCTGGAGCTGCTGTCCCTCCGCAAGGGCACCACGCTGACCAAGGAAATGTTCCTGAACCATCTGTACAACGGCATGGATGAGCCGGAGCTCAAGATCATCGACGTGTTTGTTTGCAAGCTACGCAAGAAGCTGTCGACGGCGTCCGATGACGAGACTTATATCCATACGGTCTGGGGCCGCGGCTATGTGTTGCGAGATCCGGAAGAGAAAGAAAGCGGCGGCAAAAAAGCGGCCAAGAAAAAGGCCAAGGTCGACGCCTAGCCTTTAACGGCATGATCGAGATTTGGGGCGGCCAAGCGCCGCCCTTTTTCGTGGCTTAACCGTCCGGGTTTAAAAAGCCGGCGTTATCCGGTTTGCGGGCGACTTCATAGACCCCCCGGAAGTTGGGCACGGGCCGGAACTTGTCAGTGATACCCAGCACGGTTTCCGCACCGCCCAGGAACAGCAACCCGTCATAGGGCATCAGCTCCGCTGTCCGCTCCAGCACTTGGGCCTTGGTTTGCTGATCGAAGTAAATGAGCACGTTGCGGCAGAAAACGATGTCGAATTTGCCGAGGGGCGTGAAGCTTTCCAGAAGGTTTTGTTCCTTGTACTTCACCATGTCGCGGACTTCCTGTTTGACCTGCCAGGACTCGTCCTGCTTCTCGAAATATTTAACCAGGAGCTGGACCGGCAGTCCGCGCTGCACCTCGAACTGGGAATACGTGCCGCGCATGGCCTTATCCAGAATCTCGGTCGAGAGATCGGTGCCCAGAATATCGACGTTCCAGCCCGCCATCTCGGCCTGCATCTCTTTCAGGATCATGGCCAGAGAATAAGGCTCCTGCCCGCTCGACGCCGCCGCACACCAGATGCGCAGCTTTTTGCCGGACCGTTCCTTCATGTAATAGGGCAGGACGTTATCGCGAAAAATATCGAATGGCTTGGTGTCCCGGAAGAAAAAGGACTCGTTGGTCGTCATCGCCTCGACGATATCCTTAGCCAGCCCTTTGTCGCCGGCGCGCGTGGCGTCCACCAATTCCTCCAGCCCGGCGAGGCCCCGTTTGCGCGCCAACGGCACCAGCCGACTTTCAAGGAGGTAGGACTTGTCCTCGGAGAGCACGAGGCCCGAATCCGTCTTCACCAGATCGCTAAGGAATTGAAAATCGGCCGGTCTCATAGCGCCCCCCTGGCCACGAAACTCTGGACCTTCGCCGGCAGTTCATCCAGGGACAGAACGGCGCTGCACACGCCAGCTTCCGCGGCGGCGCGGGGCATGCCCCAAACTACACTGCTTTCCTCGTCCTGCGCCAAAATAGTTCCGCCAGCCTCGTGCACCACGATCGATCCCTTTTGGCCATCAAAACCCATCCCGGTCAGGATAACAAACAGCACTTTCGCCCCGAAGACCTTGACCACGCTGCGGAGCATGGGATCAACCGCCGGGCGGCAGAAATTCTCCTGCGGGTTCTGATTGAGGCGTAGTTTGTGGACCCCGTTCTCTTCCACCACTTCCATGTGGTGGTCGCCCGGCGCCACGTGAATGCGCCCCGGCTCCAGAGTATCTCCGTCCTCGGCTTCCTTGGCCGGGAACCCGGAATTCTCGTTCAAATTCTTGGCCAGGATCGTGGTGAAGGTCGGCGGCATATGCTGGGTCACCACGATCGGCACCTTGACCGATTTGTCCAGGTTGGTGAAGAATTTCATCAGCGCCTGAGGCCCGCCCGTCGAACTGCCAACCGCCAGGATAGACGGCCTGGGGGCGACGCCCAGACGCTTGACCAGTTTGATTTCCTTGTCCGGCGAGAAAAGATTAGGCCCCGCTTTGGCCGCCGCCGCGCTCGGAGAGTCGCCCCCGGATCGCTGTTGCACCTTGGCGCTGGTCTGTGCGAGGCCGGTGACCTTGGACACCAATTCACGGGCAAAGTCCTGCTGTCCGCCGGTCATCTCCCGGGAGCTTGACGGCTTGGCAATATAATCGGCCGCCCCCATTTCCAGCGCCTGGAGACTGATCTGCGCATTTCGGGACGTCAGCGACGACGCCATGATGACTTTGACGTCCTTGTCCGCCTCGAGAATCTTGGGCAGGGCCGTAAGGCCGTCCATCACCGGCATTTCGATATCAAGGACAACGACGTCAATGCCACCGGCGGTTACCGCCTTCACGGCTTGCGCACCGTCGCCGACAGAGCCCGCGATGTGGATGCTATCGTCCGCTGTCAGCATTTTGGAAAGAAGACCCCTGATGACCGCCGAGTCATCGACAATCAAGACATTGATCTGGCCTGAGGGGGTAGAAGGCACTTACTAAATACTCCGCTGATTTTTGTTCTTATTGCCTCTTTCGTCGAAACCCGGTTTTAAAGCAATCCGACCTGAGAAAATTTCGCCTGGATGATCTCGCTGTCGAACGGCTTCATGATGTATTCGTTCGCACCGGCCTCCATGGCCGTTTGAATGTGGCTAATGTCATTCTCCGTGGTGCAAAACACCACCACGGGGGAGTCTCCTCCCGGCAATTGCCGCAGTTCCCGCAGAAACTCGATACCGTCCATGACAGGCATGTTCCAATCCAGTAGAACGGCGTCGGGAAGCGCCTCTTTGCAGGAGTCGAGAGCGATCTGGCCGTCTTCGGCTTCGCGGGTTTCGAATTCCAATTCTTGCAGGATTTTCTTGGCCACCATTCTTATGACTTTAGAGTCGTCGACGATCAAACAGGACTTCATGGCTATTACCGTGGATTAGAGAGTTGATACCATTTTAAACGCGAAAAACGGGATACCGGGGTAAGGCACTTTTCCCGATATCCCGTTCCCGAACATTAATGCGAACGCCTTATATGTTCAAACCTTTCGGAGGACCCCGATAACACGTTCGAGGCTCAACCGACAAAGGTTTGCGCCAGAGTTTGCAGAAGCGCATCCCGGTCATATTTGGCGACGTAATCGGAGAACCCGACTTCCCGGCCCATCTCGAAGTCTCGTTCCGTCGCACGGGACGACAGGGCGA
>JAYQGD010000056.1:0-10084 GCA_038140415.1 Rhodospirillaceae bacterium | reverse complement strand
TCTCGGTGGAGCGCCGGACCCACAAATTAAAGCCCTTCTATTACGTGATTATTCACCAGGAAGTGGAATTCGCGACCTATTCCGCCTTTAAGGATACGGGCGCTTATCACTTCACCGGCGGCTATCTGGATGATCAATTTGCCGTCAGTCGGGTCTATATCATCGTTAACGATGACCATGATGTGGCGGAGAAGATCGCGGCGGCCATGCGCCGCATGATAGAGCTTTGCCGCCCGATTTGACCCGTATTTGCTCTTTTTGCTGGTAATTCGCGGCGTTTCTGTAAGCAGATTCCCTTAAAGATACTAAGGTTTTAGACCGATTGGGGGTAGTCAGAGTCCGCTTTTTCCTTATGATGGCCAGTTAAGTGGTTATTAGTGCTGGTTAGATCTCGGGCACAGATGAAAATTCGGCAGATTAAATTAACCCCCGGTGTCGAATGGGTAGAGATCGAGGAAGCGGGATTGCGCATCCTCTGCGGCTGCCCGGCCGACATTGTGAAGCATTTGATGCGTCGTGGCTTGATCATAGACACGATGGTCGGCGACGTGCCTGCGGAAACAGGCCCGAACACGATCCTTATTTCCGACATGACCCTTCAAGGCGGCGAGTTCTGCAACCTTGCGGAGTTCCCGGTCCTGCAGATGCTTTACAAGCAGGGCATGCTGCTGCCCGGCCATCCGAACAACACCGGCCGGAAGCCGCTGCTGATGGGACTGGACGATCAACTTCAGGCGCAGCTCAATTACATCCACCGGGGTAACTACGGCCTGATCTCCAAGGAGGAGCTGCTGGCCACGGGCATCGACGACGAGATGGCTGACACGATGATGCGGATCAAAACCCATTTCGCGTTTGGTCAAATCCGCCCGCCCAGCGAGTTGCTCGATTGTCTGCCCCTTGATCATCACGATACGGAAATTACCAAAGGTGTGACCATTAAACGGATCACGCTTAATAAATACCGGCTCGATTACGATGGGGAACATGTGATCATCAACATGAACCTGCCGGAGGGAGAAACCTATAAATCGCCGTATCCTCTGGGGATGCACCATGTCAGCCGGGAGTACTTCTCGGTTATTCACTCGGGCGAAGGCGACGGCTGGGATATCGACCGGCCGTGCATGGGCAGTCTGCTGTCGTTCCAGGGGAAGCTCTATCTGATCGATGCGGGCCCGAACCTGGGGGCGATCCTGAATTCCCTAAGTCTTAGCGTGAACGAGCTCGACGGCATCTTCCATACCCACTGCCATGATGACCACTTCGCCGGGCTGACGGCGCTGCTGCAGTCGGATCACAAGCTGCGCTACTACGCGACGCCGTATGTACGCTCCGCGGTGACCAAGAAACTCTCTGCGCTGCTCTCCATCGACGAGGAAGAGTTCGGCAACTATTTCGATATTTCCGATCTGGAGACCAATGTTTGGCGGGATATCGGCGGGCTCGGCGTGATGCCGGTGGTCTCGCCGCACCCGGTGGAAAACACGATCTTCAAATTCAGCGTGCTCGGCCCCAAAGGCCACTACACCTATAACCATCTTGCCGACATCGCCGCCGACCGTGTCCTGGACGACATGGTTGCGAACGCGTCCGAAACTTCAGGCATGACGCCGGAATATTGCGAAGAGGTGAAGCAGGAATATCGCAGCTACGCCAACCTCAAGAAGATCGATATCGGCGGCGGGATGATACACGGCGATGCGGTGGACTTTTCCGATGATCCGTCGAACAAACTGGTGTTGGCGCACACAAACCGGGACCTGACCACGGACGAACGTAAAATCGGTTCCGGCGCCGAATTTGGCACCGCCGATGTGCTGATCCCGGCGTCTCAAGATTATCTCCGCCGGCAAGCCTACCGCTATCTGCAGAGCTATTTCCCGACGTTGTCCAACAGCAAGCTGCAGATTTTGCTGAATAACCGCCTGCGCAAGTTGAACCCTCATGAAATCCTGATGCAGCAGGGTGAGCCGGTGAGCGAACTGCTGCTGGTTTTGTCAGGCAATGCGGAGGAAATCCGGGACGATTCCCACGAAGTGATGCGCCTGACGGCCGGCGACTTCCTGGGCGAGTTGCCGGCGCTACAGGGAACCGAAGCCCATGCGACCTTGCGCGCCACCAGCTTCTTGAGCGTGCTGGTGATCCCGTCCAAGCAGTATCTAGCCTTTATCGATCAATATGCGGATCGCCGCCTGATCGAAGACCTGGCCCGCAAACGCTTGTGGCTGCGCAACACCTGGCTGTTCAACGAGGGCTTAAGCTATCCCGTGCATAACCGGGTCGCCAACTCGATGGTGATGTCGGAACTGGATGACGGGCTTGTGGTGGAGAATGCGGAGAACCAAAACTTCCTGCGTATTCTCGACAGCGGCGTTATCAAACGCTTTTCGGACGACAATGTGCTCGAGACGTTGCGCGCCGGCGATTTCTTCAACGAAGGCCGGGCGATTTTCAATGCGGTGCCCAAATCCCATTGGATGACCATCGGTAACGCCCAGGTCTGGGATATTCCCGCCGATATCATCGCTGATATTCCCATCGTCCGGTGGAAGATGCTGGAAACCTTCCGGCGACGTGTTCAAACGGTGCGTGATGCGAGTTATACCGCGCCCGTGCTCGAAGCGATGGAAGCCTGATTTGGGCGCCTGGCCTCAACGACTGTTGGGGGCTCTCTTACTATTATTGATAATTGTCGCTGGTCCGGTAGCCGCCCAGACCGATGAGCCCGTGGATGTGGAACTGATCCTGATGGCAGACGGTTCGGGCAGCGTCGATGAAGAGGAATTCACCCTCCAGCGCATCGGCTATGCGCGCGCTTTGCGTGACCCCCGCGTGCTGGGCGCCATTCAGGGCGGGCCGCTGGGGAAGATCGCTATTTCCTATGTGGAGTGGTCCGGTCCCGGCCTGCATGTGCCCATCGTTCAATGGACAGTGATCAAATCCAAGGAAGATATTGAACGTGTCGCCAAAATACTGGAGACCCATCCGCGGGAATTGTATGGCGGGGGGACAGCCATCGGTGACGCTATCCAGCACGGTATGATGTCGATACAGGACAATGCCTTCGAGGGGCGGCGCAAGGTGATCGATATTTCCGGTGACGGGCCGGATCGCAACGGCATGCCTGCCTATATGGGCCGCGATATGGCGGTGAAGGCCGGTATGATTGTGAACGGATTGCCCATCTTGCAGGGGTATCTGAACCTTTTGGAATTCTTCCGGGAGAATGTCATCGGCGGTCCCGGCGCCTTTGCCATCCCGGCGCGCAATTTCCAGGACATTGAAACTGCCAGCCGGATCAAACTGATCCGGGAAATCGCGGGAACCGTTGGCCGCAGCCACGCTTCACGATAAGATACCGGCCGCCGGCGCGTGAACGTGCGGGCTATTGTCATAATTCAAGGCTAAAAAAGGTGGCCGGCGTACCGGCCACGAACATCAGGGAACGCACCACAATGGCGGACAAACTAACTGAAGACGCACTTGAGTATCACCGGTATCCGACGCCGGGAAAGGTGGCGACGGTGGCGACCAAGCCGCTGGCGAACCAGCATGATCTATCCCTGGCCTATTCGCCGGGCGTGGCGGCCGCCAGTAACCTGATTGTCTCCGACCCGGCGGAAGCGGCGAACATGACGTCGCGGGGAAATCTGGTGGCGGTAATTTCCAACGGCACGGCGGTTCTGGGTCTGGGCAATATCGGCGCCTTGGCGTCCAAGCCGGTGATGGAAGGGAAGGGCGGCCTGTTCAAGAAATTTGCCGGGATCAACGTCTTTGATATCGAGATTGATGAGACCGATCCGGAAGAATTCGTCAAAATCGTCAAATCCTTGGAGCCGACCTTCGGCGGGATCAACCTGGAAGACATCAAGGCCCCTGAATGCTTTGTCATCGAATCCAAGCTGAAGGAGCAGATGAATATTCCGGTCATGCACGATGATCAGCATGGCACGGCCATCATCGTCGGCGCCGCCGTTATTAACGGATTGAAGCTGGTCGAGAGGGATATCGATAAGATCAAGCTGGTGGTGTCGGGCGCCGGTGCGGCGGCCCTGGCGTGCCTGAACATGCTGGTCAAACTCGGCGTCAAAAAGAAGAACATCTTCGTCACTGATATCGCCGGCGTGATTTACGAAGGCCGGACCGAAGAGATCAATGATTACAACGTGCGTTATGCCCAAAAGACGGATGCGCGTACCTTGGGTGATGTTATCGACGGCGCGGATGTGTTTTTAGGCGTCTCGGCACCGGGTGTCCTGAAGCCGGAGATGGTTGCCAAGATGGCCGACAAACCGCTGATACTGGCGCTGGCGAACCCGACGCCGGAAATCATGCCGGAAGAAGCGTTGGCAGTGCGGCCGGATGCCATTCTGGCGACGGGCCGGACGGATTATCCGAACCAGGTCAACAACGTGCTGTGTTTTCCGTACCTGTTCCGGGGCGCGCTGGATGTGGGGGCGACGGCCATCAACGACGAGATGAAGATGGCCTGCGTTTATGCTCTGGCGGAGCTGACCCAGGCGGAATCCGACGAGACCGTGGTTCAGGCCTATGGTGGGCAGGAGTTGAACTTCGGCCCGGAATACCTGATTCCCAAGCCGTTTGATCCGCGGCTTTTGGTGGAGTTGGCCAGCGCAGTCGCCAAGGCGGCGATGGACTCCGGTGTGGCTACGCGGCCGATTGCCGACTTCGAAGCCTACCGGCAGAAGCTGATCGAATTCGTGTTCCGGTCCGGCACGTTGATGAAGCCGGTCTTTGATCAAGCGAAGAAGCATCCCAAACGGGTTGTCTATGCGGAAGGGGAATCCCGCCGGGTCTTGCGGGCGGTTCAAAGCGCGTTGGACGACGGGATTGTTCATCCGATCCTGATCGGCCGGCGCGCCGTTGTTCAGCGACGGATCGAACAATTGGGCCTCCGTCTGGAAATGGGTAAGGACTTTGAACTCGTCGACCCGGACGGGGACGACCGCTATCGGGAATATTGGGAGCTCTACCATTCCCTCACCAGCCGGGACGGGGTGTCGCGCAACGAAGCCCGCTATATCGTGCGGACGAACACGACCGTGATCGCGGCGCTGATGCTGAAGCGTCACGAGGCGGATGCGATGATCTGTGGGGCCACCGGCCGCTATCGGGAACACCTGCCACATGTGTTTAAGATCATCGGGTTGCGTCATGGCGTCGCCCGGGCGGCGGGGATGAGCATCCTGATCATGCCCAAGGGTACGTATTTCATTTGTGATACCCATGTTAATCCCGGTACGAATTCGGAGCAGATCGCGGACTTCACGATCCTGGCCGCCGAGACCATCCGGCGTTTCGGCATCACGCCGAAGATTGCCGTCCTGTCCCATTCGAACTTCGGCAGTTCCCGTCATCCCAACGCCAAGAAAATGCGGGATGCGGTGGAGCTGATCCGCGAACGCGCGCCGGGCCTGGAGATTGACGGCGAGATGCACACGGATGCGGCCTTGTCGCAGACCTTGCGGGATGCGCTGGTGCCCGATTCAAAGCTGGCCGGGACACCGAACCTTTTGGTGATGCCCAGCCTGGATGCCGCGAATATCACCTTTAACGCGCTGAAGATGCTGGCGGACGGCGTGGCTGTCGGCCCGATGCTGCTCGGCATGAAACAGCCGGCGCACATACTGCAGGAAACCGTGACGGCCCGTGGCATCGCCAATATGACGGCGGTCGCCGTTGTCGAGGCGCAATCTCAAATCGTTGAACAGAACTTGCCGCTCTTATGATTGTCGGGAGTTACTTGTTTCCCGGATTGGTATCCGTCTTGTTGCGGTAGCGCGCCGGGCTTATTATTGCTAACCTCTTGAATATAAAAGCAAGAATCTCTATCTACGAAAATAGGGGACGAATTTCGCACGACCGTGGCTAACTGCGTGATCCCGAACGGAGTGTGTGATTGATGACCACCGACGGCAGAGTCAGAGTTCTTTATGTCGAGGACGATCCGCAGATCGCCGATCTGGCGCTCGCGTCGCTCGACTTTGCTCAATTCAGTGTGGACATTTCGGACACCGGGTATGCCGGGCTGAGAAAGCACGAAGCCGACCCTTACGACATTATTCTCCTGGACTACGAGCTTCCCGATACGGACGGACTGGCGATTGCCGAGCAGATTTTGGCCGATGATCCCCGGTTACCTGTTTTGTTAATTACCGGGAAGGGAAGCGAAGAGCTTGCCGCCCGCGCGCTCTCGATGGGGATATCGGAGTACCTGATTAAAGGGACGCCGGACGTCTACATGCAGGTCCTGCCACAGGTCATGGACAAAATTGTGCTGCGCCTTCGCGAGGCGGAAATGATGGCGCAGACCCGCCAACAGCTCATCGACAATCAGGATCGGTTCCGCGATTACGCTATGATTGCCGCTGATCGGTTTTGGGAAACAGGGCCAGATTTCAAATATACCTATGTATCTCCACCCAAACGCAATCTGACAATTTCCGTCGTCAGCTTGATCGGCCGGGCGCCGTGGGAGGTTGAAGGTTCGGAACCGTCTCAGGCAGGGTTAAAAAAACTGAAAGCGGCATTCGAGAAGCATGAGCCAGTTGAAGGTGTTCAGTATCACTGGCAGTCCGCGGATGGGAGTCTCGTTGACGTGGAGATATCGGCCAAACCGGTGTTCAACGAACAAGGCGAATTTTTAGGGCATCGCGGCGTCACCATGGACCGGACCCGCGATAAAGAGGCGCAACTGGCGCAGGACAGTTTGTTTCAGGCCATCGAAAGTTCGCCCTATGGTGTGGTCTTATGGAATCCGGATGACAAGTTGGTGATCTGCAATTCAGAGTTCAAAAAGATGCTCTCCACCCAGGCAGATATTCTGATGCCGGGCCTCACGTTTCGAAATTTTTTCGACGCCTTGTACGACAACGAAGGTGTTTATGGCGGAAGTGGCGGCCGGGAAGAAACTTTCGAGAAAGAGATTGCGCGCCGCATCAAGGATGATACAGGCTCCAGCGAATATCTCCGGCAGGATGGTCGTTGGTTCCGTGCGATCAGTAAGAAGTTGCCCGATGGAAATACCATCGGCTTCCATAGCGAGATTACTGATGAAAAATTGCGGGACGAACAACTTCGCCAGGCCCAGAAGATGGAATCGGTCGGGCAGTTGACCGGCGGAGTGGCGCACGACTTCAACAATTTGCTCGGCGGCATTCGCGGGCATCTGGAACTGGTGCAGACCGACGAAAGCCTGTCCGACGATGTGCAGAGCCGAGTTGATAGGGCCATCGCCCTCACTAAAAAAGGCGCCGAGCTGACCAAGCGGCTGCTGGCGTTCTCCCGAAAACAAAGTCTCAATCCGGCGCCGGTTGATGTCAGTGGCCTGGTTTCAAATATGTTTGAGCTTGTGGAGCGCACCCTGGGCGCTTCCATCAGCCTGGAGTCCGCCAGCGCGCCGGGCCTGTGGCCTGCATTCGTGGATCAGGGCGAGCTTGAAAACGCGATCCTCAATTTAATCATCAACGCGCGGGACGCCATGCCCGACGGCGGCAAAGTGTCCGTTACCGCCAGGAACGTCGATGTGCATGCCTCAAAGGCGGTGGCCGGCGTGAACCTCACCCCCGGCGACTACGTGGCGATCACGGTGCAGGATACCGGCACGGGGATTCCGGCGGAAATGCTTGAGACCGTGTTCGAGCCCTTTTTTACCACAAAGGATATCGGCAAGGGCAGCGGCCTCGGGCTCAGCATGGTCCATGGGTTCGTCATCCAGTCGGGCGGGCAGGTCGCCATTGAGAGTAAGGAAGGCGTCGGCACGAAACTAACCCTCTACCTGCCGCGCACCGAAGAAGGTGTGGCGGAAGCGCCGGTTGAAGAGACTATGCAACCTGTCAAAGAAACCTCTTCGGAACGGATTATGATCATCGAGGATGATCCGGAGGTGCGCGATATCGCGACGATCATGCTGCGTCAGGTTGGCTTCGAAGTTATCGATGGCGGCGATGGCTCCCGGGCCTATCAAATCGCCGCCAAACAGAACGTCCCCGTCGATCTGTTGCTGACGGACATTGTGCTTCCCAACGGTAATAACGGTCCGGACTTGGCGCGCGGGCTCATCGAGAAATGGGATGGCCTGAAAATCCTGCTCATGAGCGGGTATGCCGATAAGGATTTTGTCAAAACCGAAGGTGGGCTGGACGAGTTTCCCATCCTGCAGAAACCCTTCAATCGGCGGCAACTGACCGACAAGATCCACGAGCTTTTAGACAGATAGTTCAGTCCTGTGCTTGTCCCATTCGCCAAACATGCAGCTTGGTTTGCCGGCGATCATCGACGTCGATGACCTCATCTGCCGGATGGTCCGGTACGACGAACGAGTTGCTGACGAGCCGAGACTCCTTCTGCATTTCCGCTAACGCTTTTTCGAAAAGCGCGGGCATGGGCGCCGGCGATAGAAACACATAGGCAATGTCGTAGGTCGACAGATCGTGCTTCCAGAAATCCCCGTAGATGATTTGGGCGTTGGATAGACCCGAAAGCTTCCACCTGATCCAGGAGAGGGCGAAGGGCAGAGGGGCGGATTCAATGCCAACGACCGTCCAGTTGGGCCGGGCGCGGGCGATGTAAAGAACCGCGCCGCCGATGCCGCATCCGATGTCGATGAACTTTCCGGACCCGTCCTCGTCCAACGTGCCGGCAATAGCCTTCCAGGTGACAGGGTTGGTGAGGTAGAGCGGCACCCGGGTCCGTCCGGCGTTCCAGAAGACGAGCAACAAAACGATAAATATGGCGAGATAGAGTTCCGGCGGGACCGGCAGTCCGGAGGCGAAGCCGGCTGCCGGCGGCAGGATAATATTCACCGGCACCCACCAGCGGGCCAGCCGCCACTTAAAGCCAAGCGCCGCCGCGATGCAGCCCTGAAGCTGGAGTATCCAAAAGAATTGGATACTGATCGTGTCCGCCAGTAGTTTGGCAGCGCCAAATGCGATGACGGCGCCGATGGCTTGACCGCCCAACACCGGGATCAACGGCGTTCGCCGCCATCCGGGGCGCGTAGATTGTAATTTGCTCTCTTCGTTCACCGGTTTGATATTGCTATTAGTGTTTCCTGCCGGTTAAGACCGGCGTGCAGTTTTCTCGAGGGTTTATTATAGTCCCCCTAATCGCATAAATTATTCTTAAACATCGCATATATCGGATACGCACGCATGGCCGACCAGCCGGATCGAAAAGCGGAAGAGTTTCTCGAAATCCTCGGTGAACGGGTCGAGGAACTGTTGGAGGTGTCGCGCCTACCGCAGGAAAACCCGAAGGAAATCAATTTCGACGACTATCAGCAGTTCAGGGACATGATGGGTGAATGCTTGTCGTTTCTGATCATCATTGAGCGGCGGATTAATCTCACCGGCGAGGACCGGCGTGAGAGGCTGCGGGAGCAGTTCGACAGCCTGACGGTTGCCGTATGGTCGATCCTCTTGGACGGCTCTTTGAGCTTTTTGACGGTGATCTGCGAAAAGGAATTTCTGCCATTGGGCACCCGGCATGTATTCGTGCAGGAACTTAGAACACTTTACGACGCGGAACAGGTTCTTAAGGAAGCCAAGTACGAATCCTATCTCAAGGCGAATGTGGTCGAACAGCGCGACAAGGCGGAGCGTATTCTCAACGCCATCATCGACCGGGCGCCCCAACTCTTGAGCCTGGGCTAGCCGAGGCCGAGCCGATTCGTGGCGACCGTTAAAAGCGACCGTCTGATATTTCGCCTTTGGCGCGGTGACGACAGATTATGGCGTGCATTCTGGCTGATCTGGATTCTGGGGGGCTTTCTGGTCGGGCTGGCGACGACGGCGCTCATTGAAGCCGGATTGTTTTCTCTTTTTACGGCGTTCCTGACCCGCGGGGCATTTCTTTTGTATGCCGGGGTTGCCGTCTGGCGGAACGCCTTTAATTGCGGTGCGCCACTGTGGGGGTGGGTTGCCAGGATACTGGTGGGGGCAGCCGCCGTTTATCTGGTTTTATCTGCGGCCGATGTCTTGAGTTTGTCCTGAAAGGGGACACAATAGCAGCTCTGAAATTAGTTATCATCTGACCCCGAGGAGACCAACAATGGATCAGG
>JAYQGD010000055.1:0-10093 GCA_038140415.1 Rhodospirillaceae bacterium | reverse complement strand
GCCTTGCCGACGCTTTCCGGCTTTTCCAGGTTTGCCGCCACCGGGCGGACGGTCAGATTGCCGGCCTCGGTCTGGCCGTACTGTTCCTGCCAGGTGACATTGGGCAGGATTTCCATCTGCCGGCGAAGCTGAGCCTCGCTGGTGGGGGACGCGCCGAAATTCATGTAGCGCAGTGTCTTGAGCTGCTCTTTCGAGAACTCCGGATGACTGATAATGCCGTTGATCTGGGTCGGCACCATGAACGCCGCCGTGATCCCGTGCTTTTCGCATAAGCCCATGAATACTTTAGGGTCCCAGGCCGGCATCAAGACACAGGTGAGCCCCATCAGAATGCCCGTCTGCATCCAAATCTGCAGCCCGGCAATATGGAACAGCGGCGAGGAGCAACAGATGATATCGGTCTCTGCGATATCCATTTCCCGCGCGGCGCGGACGGAACCGATCACCCGGGACGCATGGCTGACCACCGCGCCTTTGGGAAAGCCCGTGGTGCCGCCCGTATAGGTGATGCAGTAGGCGTCAGTCTCGGCAATCTCAATATCCGGCTTGCTGTCCGGCGCATCACCGAGAAAATCCTCATAGGCTTCCACCCCCTCGCCTGCCGCGTCACCGCCAAAGACGATGACTCGCTTGAGGACGGGCGCCTCATCGCGGATCGCCAACACATTCTCCAGCAGATTGGCGTGGACGAAGATCGCCTCCACATCCGTCCGATTGATCACGGCGGCCAGTTCCTCCGGCGAAAACCGGGCCGACATATGGGCCAGCACGCCGCCGGACTTGGCCGCACCGAAGAAGATTTCAAGATAGTTGAGCTGATTGGCGGACATGATCGCCACATTGTGGCCGCGGGCCAGGTCCGCGTTGATCAGCGCATTGGCGAACCGGTTGGCGCGGGCGTCCAGCTCCCCATAGCTGAACTGCTCATCGCCGCAGATTACGGCCGGTTTGTCCGGCGCGCGGGCGGCCGAGTTTTCCAGGATATCTCCGGTAAGCATTCTGTCTCCCTGCCCCGATTGTTCGGTACCCGAACAGCTTGTGGACATTATCTTTGTGTCTCTCTAGCATTCAAGATAAATCCCGATGGAAGAACAAGACCGAAGCCGGGGGCCTTTTGAGTTTCAACGTCAAAATCAGGGGAAAAGACGCCACCGTCGCCGTGGAGATGGGCCGGACCATCTTGGAGTCCGCACACGCCCAGGGCGTCGACTACCCCCATGGCTGCCGGTCCGGCAATTGCGGCGCCTGCAAATCCTTCCTGCACAGCGGCGAGGTGGAAATGTCGCCCCGCTCCAAGTTCGCGCTGACCGACGAGGAGGAACAGCGAGGCCTGATCCTGGCCTGCCGCTCGGTGCCCTGGTCCGACTGTGAGATCGAGCCCGCCAGCCGGGACGAGTTCATCATGCTGGCGAGCCGGCGGATGACCTGCCGGGTGGCTGCTCGCGAAGACGCCACCCACGACATCAAGATCGTCCGCCTCGATGTGGAGGCAGGCGGGCCTTACGATTTCTATGCCGGCCAGTACGCGGAGATCACCTTCCCCGGCCAGCCGGCCCGGGATTTTTCCATGGCCAATCGCCCCGACGAGGAGGTGCTGGAGTTTCATATCCGGCTGGTCCCCGGCGGCTCGGTCTCCCCCTATGTCGCGAACGAGCTGAAGGTGGGGGACGAAGTGGCGCTGAAAGGGCCGTTCGGCGCGGCCTATTACCGGGACACACATGCCGGACCGATCATCGCCTCGGCCGGCGGTTCGGGTCTGGCCCCGATCAAGTCGATCATCGAGACCGCGCTTCGAGGGGGCGCACGCCAGGATATCTTTCTCTATTTCGGCGTCCGGGACGAACAGGACATCTATCTGGAAGATCACTTCACCCGGCTGGTGGACGATTACCCCAACCTTAATTTCATACCGGTGCTGTCCGAACCCTCCGGCGAGACGGACCGGCGGACGGGCTTCCTCGCCGACGCCATGGCCGCCGACTTTTCCGATCTGGACGGGTTCAAGGCCTACCTTGCGGGCCCGCCCATAATGGTGGAAACATCGGTGGAGAAATTGAAAGCGCTGGGCCTCCGGGATCAGGACTGCCACGCCGACGCCTTCTATACGGAGGCCGAGAAAGCGGCGCTGAACGACTAGACCAAGGGAGAGAGACGTGAGCGAACAGCATTTGGCGGGACGAGCCGCCATTGTCACCGGCGGCGGCCGGGGCATCGGCAAGGCGATCTGCGAAAACCTCTCTAGATCAGGAGCCGCCGTCATCGTCGCGGACAATGGCGGCGCTATTGATGGGTTGCCTGAAGAGCCCAATATCGCCGAGACCGTGGCCCAAGACCTTCCCGGCGAGGCCGTTGCCTTTACCGACAGCGTCGCCTCGCCCGAGGCGGCGAAGGCCATGGTTCAACTCGCCTGTGACTCGTTCGGCGGCATCGATATCGTCATCAACTGCGCGGCGATCCTGCGCGATGGCCTGGTGTTCAAGGGCGCGCCCGAGGACTGGGACACGGTCATCCGCAACAACCTGTCCGCCGCCTATTACCTGATTAATGCCGCGACGCCGGTGATGCGCCAACAGTTCAAGGACGGCCGTGGCGGCGGCGAGGCGTACAATTGGGGACGGATCGTCAACATCGGCTCCACCGCCGGGCTCTACGGCAATTTCGGTCAAGCCAATTACGCCAGCGCCAAGGCCGGCCTGTTTGCGCTCACCCGGATCGCCGCCATGGAGATGATCCGCTCCAACGTCACCGCCAATCTGGTCGCCCCCTTCGCCCATTCCAGGGTGACCGACATGATCCAGCCGGCCAATGACGAACAGGCTGAATACAAAGCCCGCGCCATGAAGGTCTCACCCGATCATGTGGCCATGGCCGTCGGCTATCTGTGTTCCGACCGGGCGGCGGACGTGACCGGCCAGGTGTTCGGCGTCCGCGGCCGCGAGGTGTTTGTATTCTCCCAGCCCCGCCCGCTGGCGACCATCAGCCGGCCGGACGAAGACTGGACGGTGGAGACTCTCGCCGAGGCCGTGGATGCGGACCTCAAATCGAAATTCACTGACTTGGCGACCGACCTGGAAGCCTTTAATACTGATCCCGTCGTTTAGGAGGGATTGGTGACAGACGTCCAACAGGTCGAGACCGTCGAGCAATGGCGGGACATGCCGGAAGAATACAAAGAGGCGTGCTCCAAGCTGGTAATCAGCCATGCCATCAACGAGCTATACGGCTCCCGTGTCTATGACGAGCCGGCCATTTCCTGGGCCCCCAATCCGTACGCCAAGTGGATGGTCTGCCGGGTGGTGATGGAGGAATACGGGCATCACTATCGGTTCTTCGAGCTGGGCGTCGAAATGGGCATTCCGGAAGAAGCGATGCTGCCGGAAATGACGGAGAAGTCGCCGCTCTCCATCATGGATTTGGAGCTCACCACCTGGGAAGAGTTCTGCACCATCAAAATGATCGGCGATCTGGGCGAAATCCTGCAAGTGGAAGACTTGGTCCAAGGTTCGTTTCACCCGCTGCGCAATTTGGCCCGCATGACCATGCCGGAAGAACATTTCCACAGCGAGTTCGGGGAGAATTTCTGCGCTGATATCTGCCGGGAGCCCGGCGGTAAGGAGAAGATCCAGGCCGCTATCGACCTGATCTTTCCGCATATGCCGGCCTTCTTCGGCCGGTCCGGGTCCAAGAACAACGAGATGTACCGCAAATGGGGCCTCAAAAAGCGCACCAACGAAGACATGCGCGAAGACTATGTGGCCCGCGCCAGGACGGTCGTCGAACGGCTGGGCCTGACCCTGCCCGAGGTCGATCTGAGCGCTTATTAAAATTAGGGAGAATAATACCATGAAGATTTGCCGCTATGACGATGACCGGTTGGGACTGGTGCAAGATGATCAGGTCCTGGATGTTACCGACGCGCTGAAAGCCATTCCGCCGATAACCTGGCCCGCACCGTTGGGAGACGCGTTGGTCGCTAACCTACCCGCAGTCATGGCGGAGATCGAAAAGCTCGCGCCCAATGCGTCATCCAAGCCTTTGGCCGATGTGGCCCTGAAAGCGCCGGTGGCCAATCCGTCCAAGATCATGGGCGCGCCGATCAATTACCAAAAGCACATCGACGAGAGCAAAGTGGATGACGGCATCGTCTCCAAGCGGGATATCAGCCATATCTCCGACTGGGGCATGTTCCTGAAAGCCAACAGCTCCCTGGTCGGGGCGAGCGACGGCGTGGCGCTGCGTTTTACGGATGCGCGGAACGACCACGAGATGGAGCTGGCCGTGATCATCGGCAAGACCGGCACCAACATCTCCGTCGAGGATGCGAACGACTATATCGCCGGCTATGCGATTGGTTTGGACATGACCACCCGCGGTCCGGAACTGCAGAGCTTCCGCAAATCCGCCGACACCTACTCCGTGCTGGGTCCGTGGCTGGTGACCAAGGACGAGATCAAAGATCACAATGCGCTGGATCTGAAAATCTCGGTCAACGGCGAGGTCCGCCAGGATTCAAACACCGCCGATCTGGTCTACAACGTCGAAAAACTGATTGAGTATACGTCGGAACGCTACACGCTCTATCCCGGCGACATCATCATGACGGGCACACCCGACGGCGTCGGGCCGGTGGTCGCCGGCGATGTCATGCATTGTGAGCTGGAAGGCGTCGGCGTCATGGATGTGAAGGTACGCAACGCTTAAGCCATTCCCGAAAACGGGAAATTGAGCGGTCGTATTCCAGTTTAACTTGACTTCATTTCAATTTCGGGATGGGCTAGCCCCCGAAGCTTCAACATGGGAAGAAAGCTCATGAAATCACTGTTAATCGGCGTTCTCGCCGCCGGTCTGGCCTTCAGCGCTCAGGCGGGTGAATCTGTAACCTACAAAGTCGACGGCAAGGACTATGAAGGCTACATGGCCAAAGCGTCCGGCACGTCCAAGGGTCTGGTCCTCATCGTTCACGATTGGGACGGGGTCGACAAATATGAAGAAACCCGCGCCGAGATGCTGGCCATGCTGGGCTATGACGCCTTCGCCGTCGATCTGTTTGGCAAGGGCAACCGGCCGCAGGAGGTGAAAGCCAAGCGGGCGCTCACCGGCAGCCTGTATAAAAACCGCGACCTGATGCGTAAGCTGATGGTTGGTGGTCTGGAGACCGCGCGGAAATCCAGCTCCGGCAAGGCCGTGGTGATGGGCTACTGCTTCGGCGGCGCAGCCGTTCTCGAAATGGCGCGCTCCATCAAAGCCTCCGACATCGCGGGCTATGCCACCTTCCACGGCGGTCTGTCCACACCCAAGGGCCAAAGTTATCCGGACGGCACCGCGCCGATCCTGGTCGCTCATGGCGGCGCCGACACGGCGATCACCATGGATCACGTTGCCGCGCTCTCCAAGGAGCTCGAAGCCAAGAAGATCAAGTATCAGATCGAAGTGTATTCCGGTGCACCGCACGCCTTTACCGTGATCGGCTCCGGCCGTTACCGGAAGGTCGCCGACGAGCAATCCTGGTCCGCGTTCCGGGACTTCCTGAACACCAATCTGCCCGGCAGTTAAGCCGACGCTGAATATACGGCTGAATATAAGAATGATAGGCCGGGGGCGGCAGCGCCTCCGGCCTTTTCTTTTGGGTATTGAGCATGTGCCGTTCGGTTTGACCAATCGGTCTGCATCTCCATAATCTTGGCAAAACCACGTAACAGGGAAGGAAGACCGGCATGTCCCCCGTCATCGACGTTCACACGCATATGCTCAACGACAAATGGCTTGAGACCATCCTCAAACATGGCGGCGACTACAGCCTGAAGGAGCTCGGCGGTCAGCGGGTTGTCCACTATGAAGGCGCGCCGTTCATGACCCTGATGGACGGCATGTTCGACTATGCCGAACGCATCCGCGCCATGGATGCCGCCGGGGTGGATATCGCCATTGTCTCCCTCACCTGCCCCAGCGTCTATTGGGGCGGCGAGGAAATCAGCGTCGCCACCGCCCAGATGATGAACGACGACATGGCGTCCCAGCAGGATATCTATCCGGACCGCATTCGCTTTTTCGCCACCCTGCCCTGGCAGTATCCGGACGCGGCCATGGCCGAGCTGAACCGGGCCAAGGGCAAAGGCGCGGTCGGCGTGTTCATCTCCGCCAACGTCACCGGCATGTCCCTGACCGATCCGCACTTCGCACCGATCTGGCAGGCGATTGACGAGAGCGATCTGCCGGTCCTGGTGCATCCCGGCGCGCCCCCCGGCGTCGGCCAGATGGATATGGGGAAATATAACCTGGCCTTTTCGGTCGGCTTCATGTTCGACACGACCCTGGCCGTGGCCCGGATGATCTATGACGGGTTCTTCGACCGTTATCAGAACGTCGACATCATTGCCTGCCATGCCGGCGGCGCTTTGCCCTACCTCCAAGGCCGGTTCGATACGGCCTTCGACAATATGCCGCCATGCCGGGAGGTGATCACCGAGCATCCCAGCACCTATTATGAGCGGCTCTATTTCGACTCCATCGCCTACACCCAGGAAGCGCTGGAACTCTGCCTCCATGTCTCCGGCGAGGACCGGCTCCTGTACGGTTCCGACTATCCCCACAATGTGGGCGACATGCCGGGCTGTCTGGCACGGGTGGACGCCCTGCCCCAAGGCGTGCGGGCCAAGGTGCGGGGCGGCAACGCTCAGCGCCTGTTCAAGCTATAAGGCCCGGACCGATGACCGATCCCGCTGTTGACCGTTTGCTAAAGATCGATAGTGGCGCCGTCTCCGACGCCATGGATTCGATTGGCCTGTGGGGCACGGTGAACGAGATCAAACCCGTCGCGCCCACCAAGCGCATCGCCGGGCGCGTGCAGACGGTCAAGCTGGGCCCGGTTACCGATCAGGTGCAGCCGTCGCACTTATGCTCGGAAGCCGTGGATGCTGCCCAACCGGGCGACGTCATCGTGGTGGAAAACCGGGTTCGCCCCGACGCCGGCGGCTGGGGCGGTATTCTGTCCGCGGCGGCCGCCACCAAGGGCCTGGCCGGCACCATCATCGACGGTGCGGCGCGAGACGCGGATGAGAGCCTGGAAATAGGCTATCCGGTGTTCGCCACCTCGTTCATCACCTCGACGGCACGAGGACGCATCTCCGAACACGCCTGGAACGTGCCGATCATGATGGGCCGGGTGCATGTCGAGCCGGGCGATCTGGTCATCGCCGACAATTCGGGCGTGGTCTTTATCCCGCAATCCCGGGAAGACGAGGTGATCGCCAAAGCCGAAGCCATCGCCGCCAAGGAAGCCGCCATGGCCGAAGCGGTCAAAGCCGGCAAGCCGGTCTCCCAGGTGATGGGCGGCGACTACGAGAACATGCTGAAGCCGGACGACTAGCCGGTTACAGCCCGGTCTTCACGTCCTTCTCTTCGGATTTCATCTCCAGCCCGGCGCCGGCCGCTTCTTCCAGAAGCAGCGTGGCGAAATCCTCTTCCAGATGACCCCGGCCGATGATGGCCTGCACGCATTCGCGCGCAGCCGCCGTGACCGGCATGGGGACGCCCAGCTCCCGCGCGGCGGCGAGGCCTAAGTCCATATCCTTGCGCAGCAGCGGCGGGGTGAATGTCGGGGTCATATCCAGGTTCACATAGGCCGGCGTCTTGTAGGCGGTGAACATGGAGCCCATGACGCTGTTGTTGATGAAGTCCAGGAACGCGTGGCGGGGCACGCCGCCCTTTTCCGCCAGCACCGTGATCTCCGCCATGTTTTGGGCGACCACGCCGAGCATGACGTTGTGGCAAATCTTGACCATCCGGGCCAACTCGCCCTCACCGACGTAAGAGACGCCCCGGCCGATGGCTTCCAGGAAGGGCCGGGCTTTCTCAAATGACGCCGCATCGCCGGACGCCACGATAGAGAGCTTGCCGGCCACCACCACGTGGTGGTTGCCGCTCACCGGCGCGTCGATCATCTCGGTGCCGACGGTCTTGGCGAACTCGCGGACTTTCTTCGATGACTCTTCGTTGATGGAGGTGCAGTCGATCAGCATGCCCGGCGTCTGATCCCCCTGGGACAGGACGCCGTTTTCGCCCATGGCCACTTCCTCGAAATCCTTCGGACCGCCGACCATGGTGAAGACCACATCCCGGTCCTTCAGCTCGGCCGGGGAATCCACGACCTTGGCGCCGAATTCAGCCAAAGGCTCGGCCTTGGCTCGGGTCCGGTTCCAGACGGTCACATCCGCGCCGGCGTCCAGCAGCCGCTTCGCCATGGCAAAGCCCATGCGGCCCGTGCCGATCCATCCAACCGTCAAATTACTGAGTGCGCTATCCGCCATGTGTAGGTTCCTCCCCTGACTCCCGGTACTGCCGGGCGAGCAATCAACTGAAATAACAATGACTTACCCTGCACCACCGTGAACATTCGATCTATGCAAACGATTGCAGAGCCTCTATACCTGTGTATAGCATTCTAAACCAAGCGATGAAAACCACGGAAATCATGGGTCTTTATCATGGCTGAAACGGGATCGAGAACACGGGTCACCTTGCGGGATATCGCCACCGAGGTAGGGGTTCATCCGTCCACCGTGTCCCGCGTGCTGAACCCTAAAACCCGTGGCATGGTCACTGATGAAATCGCGCAAAAGATTGACGCCGCCGTCGAGAAACTAGGCTACCGGCCTAACGCCTTCGCCCAGAGCCTGCGGACCAACAAGTCCTACACGGTCGGCGTGCTGGTGCCGGACCTCACCAACGCCGCCTTCACCCCGATCATCAAAGGCATCGATAGTGTGATGGAGGAAGCCGGCTACAGCGTGCTGGTCGCCAACACGGACAATGTCACCGACCGGGAACGGCGCAACGTGGAGAAATTCCGCGAACGGCACGTGGACGGACTGGTAATCGCCACCGCCCACCGCCAGGACCCGCTGATCGACGACTGCCGGGCGGAGGGCACGCCCTTTGTCTGCGCCGTCCGCTCCACCACCGATATCGGCGTCTCCTCGGTGGTCAGCGACGAGAATCTGGGCGGCGCGATGATCGTCTCTCATCTGGCGCAGCTCGGGCACACGCGCATCGCCTATGTGGGCGGGCCGCAGTTTCTCTCCACCGGCTATGAGCGCTATCAGGGCATCGTGCAGGGCTTGCACGACAAAGGCCTGGATCTGGATGACGAGCTGGTCACCTTCGGCGAGGCGTTCACTGAAGAGGAAGGCCGCCGCGCCGCCAACAAACTTCTCGCCACCCGCAAGAAGTTCACCGCACTGGTCGCCGCCAACGATCTGATGGCCTTGGGCTGCTATGACGAGCTGGCGGCCGCCGGGCTGAAGTGCCCGGAGGACATCTCCGTGGTTGGCTTCGACGACATGCCGTTTGCCGGCAAGTTCAATCCGCCGCTGACCACGATCCAGACGCCGCTCCTGGACGTCGGCGCCGAGGCCGCGCGCATCCTATTGGATCAGATCGACAATCCGGACACGCCCGCCCGCTCCATCAAACTCCGCCCCGAACTGATAGTCCGCGATAGCACGGGCGGGGTGGCGGGCTAAGGCAGCGCCGCTGACCAGTCCTTGGTCTCGATGATTTCCTTCAACCGGCGCAGGAACGCCGCCGAATAGGCGCCGTCGATGGCCCGGTGATCAAACGACTGGGTCAGCACGCCGATCGGCCGGATCGCCATCATGTCTTCGCCGTCCACGGTCACCACCCAGGGCCGCTTGGTAATCGCATCCGTCGACAGGATCGCCACCTGAGGCTGGTTGATGATCGGCGTGGTGAAATACGTGCCGAACGAGCCGTTGTTGGAAATCGTGTAGGTCGCCCCGGCATAGTCGTCGGAGCTTAACTGGTTGCTGCGGGCCCGGTTGGCCAGGTCCGCCACGGCGCGGGCGATTTCCACCGCCGTCATGGCGGAGGCATTCTGGATCACCGGCGCGACCAGTCCCTGGAAGTTCAGATCAACCGCGATGGAAAGATTCACCTGATCATGGACGACCAGATTGTCCCCTTCCACATGGGCGTTGATGTTGGGGAATTCGGCAATCGCGTCGCACACGGCCCGGGCGATAAACGGCAGGTAATTGAGCGAGAACCCTTCCCGCGCCTTCCAGGCCGCGCCCTT
>JAYQGD010000054.1:0-10185 GCA_038140415.1 Rhodospirillaceae bacterium | reverse complement strand
CTTATTTAGAACGGTTCTTAGTCGTAATATGGCAGAATCGTTGCCAGGATCAAGTGAAACCGGGGGGTTTCACGAACACTTCATACACTTATTCGTTTCGAAGCAGGGGGGCTGCCTTCTGCCCCAACGCCCGCCAGGTGCCGGCAAATCCAACCACCAACGTAACACCCAGGCACACCAGAACCGTGGTCAGGACAGCTTGCGGGGCGAACGCCCAATCCATGCGCATGAGGAACACCACCACCGCCCAGGCGGTGAGGCTGCCGATGACTGCGGACACCACACCGGTGATAACGCCCAACAGTCCGTATTCGATCAGAAACGCCTTGAGGATCACACCGCGGGTCGCGCCCAGCACCTTGAACACCACGGCGTCATAGACCCGCCGCCGCCGGCCGGCCGCGACCGCGCCGGCCAGCACCAGCACCCCGCCGATGATGGTAATTGCCGAGGTGGCGCGCACCGCCTGGCCGATCCCGTCCAGTATGTTTGCCGCCGACTGCAGCGCTTCCCGCACCCGGATGACGGAAACATTGCGGAAACCGTCGGTCACCGCTTTCTCGATCCCGTCCTCGAGTTTCTCCGGCGCCTGGATGGCGGCGATATGGCTGTGGGGCGCGCCTTCCAGCGTGCCCGGCGCGAATATGATGGCGAAGTCAAAACGGAGAGAACGCCAGTCGATGGACCGCAGGCTGCCGACGGTCGCCTCGATCTCCCGGCCGAGAATATTCAGGGTCAATGTATCGCCGAGCCCGATGCCGAAGCCCCGCGCCAGGTTGGCGTCCAGGGAAATCTGCGGCGGGCCCGCATAGTCGGCGGGCCACCACTTGCCGGCGACGATCTTGGAATCTTCGGCTGGTTTTACCGCATAGGTCAGCGCCCGGTCGCCCCGGACGGCCCACTGGACATCAGAGTCGACATCGACCTCTTCGACCGGCTTGCCGGCGATCTTGACGATCCGGCCCCGCAGGCTCGCCACCCGGCGGTATTCGCCGGTGCCGTCGAACCCGGAAACGATTTGGTCGAACTTGGCCACCTGATCGGGCTGAATATCCAGAAAGAAAAAAGCCGGCGCCATTTCCGGCAGCCGCTCTTTGACCTGGCGGTTGAGGTTCGCCTCGATCAACGTGATGGCGACCAGGACGGCGAGGCCCAGGCCCAGAGATAACATCACGCTGGTGGTCGACGCGCCGGGCCGGTGCAGATTGGCGATGGCCAGCCGCGCGGTCGTGCTGCGCAAATTTTTAACTTTGGCCGCCGTGCGCCGGACCAGGGCCGCCGAGAGCCGCAAGAGAACCAGCGACACAATCGCGCCGGCCACGAACCAGCTGGCGAACCATTTGTCGTTAGCGCTCCAGATGGTGAGCGCCGCCAGGGCCGCCACACCAAGCAGTACCAGCGCCAGATACCGCCCGCCGGCTTTGAAGTCGGACGGCGCGACCTTGTCCCGGAACAAGCTGGCTGCCGTCACCGCCCGGGCGCGGGCCAGTGGCCACAGTGCAAAAGTCACCGAAATCAACAGGCCGAATAAAGTGGCGATGATCAGCGGCAGGGGATACAGCGCCGCCTCGATCTGAATGGGCAGCAGCCCTTTAAGCGCCGTGGCGGCCAAGAGCGGCGCGACCGCGCCGACGACTAGCCCCAAGATGATCCCGCCAACCGCCAGTGACAGAATCTGAATAAAGTAGGTGCGGAAGATAAAGCCGCCCGACGCGCCCAGGCACTTCAACATGCCGATGGTCCGCACGCGGCCGTCGAGATACGACTCCACCGCATTGGTGACACCGACGCCACCGACCAGCAATGTGGTCAGCCCGACAAAGGAGAGGAACAGGGTCATCCGCTCGATGAACCGGCGCAGGCCCGGCGCGGCCTCATCGACCACCCGGATGCGCCAGCCGGCGTTCGGGAACTTGTCTTTCAACTGTTCGACCCAATCGGTCAGGTTCGCACTGTCGGACAACACCACCCGATAACGGTACCTGATCTGGCTGCCGGGCTGCACCAGCTTGGTGTCCGGCAGGGACGCTGAAGAGACCAGGAGCCGGGGACCGAAGCTGAGAATGCTGGCGACCCGGTCCGGTTCGCTGGCGACCGTGCCCATGATCCGGTAACGGGCGTCGCCCACCTGCACCGTATCACCGATCTTAAGTCTAAGCTTGGCCAGCAGACCCTTGCCCGCGACCGCACCCCAAGCGCTGTCGGACTTCTTGAGGATATCTTTAAGCTGGCCGCCCTCGGTCACCCCGAAAGTGCCAATTAGCGGATAGGGCGTATCGACGGCCTTCAGTTCGACCAGGCTGCGGCCATCGCTGCCGGCGGTCCCGGTCCGGGCCATGGCGCGCATCTCGATGATCTCCGACACCGCGCCGGTGGATTTCAGATAGGCTTGCTGTTCTTCCGTGGCCGGCCGATGGATCAGGCGCAAAGACACGTCCCCGCCCAGCAGCCGTTTGGCGTCCCGCTGCAGCCCGCCGGTGACCGCCTCGGACAAGCTGCCGACACCGGCGATGGTGGCGACGCCCAGGGCAAGGCAGGCGATGAACACGCGAAAGCCCTTAAGCCCGCCCCGCAGTTCCCGCCGGGCGTAGGTGAGCGCTAATGCAAGACCGCCGCCGCCCATGTTCAGCCACCGTCCGTCCGGCGGTCGTCGATAATTTTGCCGTCGGCCAAGGTAACCACCCGGTCGCAGCGCTCGGCCAACGCCGGGTCATGACTGATCAGCAACAGGGTCGTCCCGGCCCGGTCATGAAGATCGAACAACAGATCCATGATGGTCTTGCCGGTCTCGCCGTCCAGATTGCCCGTCGGTTCGTCCGCCAGCAGAATCTTCGGCTCGGCGGCAAAGGCCCGGGCCAGCGCGACCCGCTGCTGTTCGCCGCCGGATAGTTGCCCCGGATAGTGGGTCAGCCGGTGACCCAGCCCCACGGCCTCCAATTGCGCTTCGGCCCGCTCGAACGCGTGATTGCCTTTGTCGGCAAACTCCAGCGGGATCGCCACATTCTCCAGCGCCGTCATGGTCGGAATTAAATGAAAGTCCTGGAACACGATGCCCACATTGTCCCGGCGGAACAGCGCCAGTTCATCCTCGTCCAATTGGGTGAGGTCGGCGCCCGCCGTCTGCACGGCGCCCGAGCTGGCCCGCTCCAACCCGGCGACCACCATCATCATGGTCGATTTGCCGCCCCCTGACGGGCCGACGACGCCGACCGCCTGACCGGCGGGCACGTCCAAATCAATGCCGCGCAGGATGTTGACCGCACCTGCGCCGCTTGTCAGTGTCAGTTGAAGGTCTTTTAGAATGATTGCGCTGGCGGGCGCACCGGTTATATCAGTCATCGTACTCACAAATAGTCATGGCCATGCTCTTACATAGCATTCTTGTCTCGCGGGTAAAGGATTGGCGTCCGGGAACCCTGATTCCGCTTTTGATTCCGGCCCTGATTCCGGCGGTGCTGATCGCGTCATTGTTAATTATAACGGGCGCCCACGCGAATTCCGGCAATCCGGTCCGCCTGATGGTGCTGGGCGACAGTCTGGCCGCCGGCTACGGGCTCGAAAAAAACGATTCGTTTACGGAACAATTGGCTACGGCCCTCGGAAAACAGGGCCATGCCATCCACATGATCAATGCCGGCGTGTCCGGCGACACCTCCGCCGGCGGCAAAGCGCGGGTCGGCTGGGCCCTGGCCGACAAACCGGACGCGATCATTCTGGAGTTGGGCGCCAATGACGGGCTCAGAGGCCTGGACCCGGCGGAGACCCACGCCAATCTGGATGCTATCCTGACCCGGCTGAAATCGGCCAAGATCAGGGTTTTATTGGCCGGCATGCTGGCCCCGCCGAACCTGGGTAAGGACTATGGGGCGGAATTTGCCCGCATTTATCCGGTGCTCGCCGAGCAACATAATGTGCCGCTTTACAAATTTTTTCTGGAAGGTGTGGCCGCTAATGCCAACTTAAATCAGAAGGATGGCATTCATCCCAATGCGGCGGGCGTGGCGGAAATAGTCCGGCGCATCTTGCCGGCGGTCGAAGAACTGATCGGCAGCGTTAAGAAATAAATCCGCTGTGCGTGCAGCGAGGACCAGGAACGGATGTTCAAATCTGCATTTATCAGCGCGCCAGATTGGCAGGGCGCGGCGGAAGGGTTGGCCGATGCCATCGGCAAGCCCAATGGCGCCAATTTCGGCCTGATCTATGCGACCGAACCGATGGGCGGCGAGCTGGACAAGATCGTCGGCCACTTGAAAGACGCGACCGGGGTGCAGAACTGGGCCGGCAGCGTCGGGCTCGGCATTTGCGCCGCCGCGCCGGGACAGCCCGGCGCGGAATATTTCGACGAACCCGCCGTCGCCGTCATGACCGCCGAACTGCCGGCGGACAGTTTTTCGCTGTTCACAGACTACGACCAGCGCCCGCCCGGCAACAAGGATAACGATCCGTATGGCATGGCGGGGCTGCCCTTTGTGTTGGCCCATGCGGATTCCGCCAATCCGGATATTCTGGGATTGGTGGATAAAATGGCCAACGCCACCGACGGCTTTGTGGTCGGCGGCCTGACCGCCAGCCGGACGGCGAAACACCAGGTTGCCGGAACGGTTACCGGCGGCGGCGTCTCCGGCGTTATTTTCGGGCCCGAGGTCGGGGTCATGACGTCGCTCAGTCAGGGCTGCATGCCTATCGGCGAGGTGCACGAGGTGACCGAGGCCATGGACAATTTCATCATCGAGCTGGACGACCGGCCGGCCCTGGAGGTGCTGAAAGAGGATTTGGGCGAGGAACTGGCCGCCAATCTGCGCAACCTGGGCGGCTATATTCACGCCGCCTTTCCGATCTCCGGCTCCGACACCGGCGACTTCGTTGTCCGAAATCTGATCGGCGTCGACGAGGAACGGGGCATCGTCGCTATCGGCATGCCGACGGAGCAGGGAGACAAAGTCATGTTCGTCTGCCGGGATGAAGACGCGGCGAAGGCCGATCTGACCCGGACCGTCGAGGCGCTCACCAAGCGGGCCGGCGGCCAGGCCAAGGCGGCGCTCTATATTTCCTGCATCGCCCGCGGACCCCATATGTTCGGCGCGCAGAATGCCGAAACCGCGCTGCTGCAGGACATCATCGGCGACATCCCGCTGATCGGCATGTACGCCAACGGCGAGATTTCCAACAGCCGGCTCTATTCCTATACGGGTATCCTCACCTTATTTCTGTAATATGAAACGGATATTGTAGTTCCGCCTGATTCCTCTTCAGGATATAGTAGGGGAACACGGCGGGGGGTACATGCCATGCATCGCTTGTTTGCGGGAATCGCGATTCCCGGTGATCTTTCCGAACAATTGAGCCACTTGTCATCCGGCCTGCCGGATGTGCGCTGGGTCGCGCCGGAAAACATGCACATCACGCTGAAGTTTTTGGGCGAGGTGGATACCGGCACGGCGGAAGACATCGACGACGCCTTGGCGGCGATTGACGCGCCGGCCTTCGAGCTGCGCCTGACGGGGGTCGGCTGCTTTCAATCCCGCAACAAGGTCCGCTCGGTCTGGGCCGGGGTGGAAGCCAGCCCGGCGCTCCTGCATGTGCAGGGTAAGGTCGAGCAATCGCTCAGCCGGATTGTCGGCAACGGGGAACGCCGCAAGTTCACGCCCCACGTCACCCTGGCGCGGAGCCGCCGGCTGACGACCGAGGAGGTCCGGCCCTATCTGGAACAGCATGGCGGGTTTCATGCCGAGCCATTTCAGGTCGAGGAGATCATTTTGTTCCAAAGCCGGCTCGGCCACGGCGGGTCTCACTATGAACAAGCGGGGGTCTATCCGTTGGCCTACGGCTCAGCGGCAGACTTTGACGAGGGTCTGTTCGACGGCGCCGAGATGACGGACTTGTACGGTCAGCCAGCCTAATCCGGCATGGACCGGCCGGGAAAGTGATCCCGGATAATTTTGCTCAAAAGCCCCCGGCAGGCATCTTCGACCATGGCGAACACGTGTTCGAACCCGTCGTCCCCGCCATAGTAGGGATCGGGCACGTCGCCCCCCGCCCCGTTGGATGCATGATCCAGCATCAATGAGATGCGACCCTGATTCTCCGCCGGGCATATCTGCGTCATCCGGTCCCGGTGTGAACTGTCCATGGCGACCAGATAATCGAACTCCTCGAAATCGTCCCGGGTGAGCTTGCGCGCCTGCTGATGGCTGATGTCGATTCCATGATCGAGGGCGGTCACCTGCGAGCGCGGGTCCGGCGCCTCGCCCACATGCCAGCCGCCGGTGCCGGCGGAATCCACCAAGATATCTCCCGCCAAGCCGGCCTCCGCCACCAGATGCTGCATGACGCCCTGGGCGGTGGGGGAACGGCAAATGTTGCCGGAACAAACGAAAAGAACCTTGACCACAATGACCTCCGGGATAGCCTCTCATACCAGGAATTCCACCATGTCTAAATCCCTGGATAAATTGTTGGCCGAGGTGCGGGCCTGCACCCTGTGTTCGGACCATCTGCCTCTGGGCCCGCGTCCGACGGTGAGCCTGAGCCCGACCGCGCGCATCCTGATTATCGGCCAGGCGCCCGGCACCAAGGTGCACGAAACCGGCATTCCCTGGAACGACGCATCGGGCGACCGGCTTCGCGACTGGATGGCGCTGGACCGGGAGACCTTCTACGATGCGTCCCGGATCGCCATCATGCCCATGGGGTTCTGCTATCCCGGCCGGTTCGAGCGCGGCGGCGATAAGCCGCCCCGGCCCGAATGCGCGCCCGCCTGGCATGAACAACTCATGGCGCATCTGCCTAACCTGAGCCTCACCCTTCTAGTCGGCATGTACGCCCAGGATTATTACCTCGGCGGTAACAAGGAAAAGACCCTGACCGCGACGGTGGCGCGCTGGTGGGACTACCTGCCGGACAGATTGCCGACGCCCCATCCGTCCTGGCGGACGACGGCCTGGCAGAGAAAAAACCCCTGGTTTGAGGCGGAACTGTTGCCGGTGTTGCGCGAGCGGGTACGGGGGTTGGTTTAACCGCACCTCAATTGATAACCGTCTCACTGGCGGCGCGCTCGGTGCGGCGCGCTTCCCGCGCGGCGGCCGCTTCGCGGTTGGCGATGTAGACCCCGGCGGCGAAAATCACGAAGCTGCCGACCCAGGTCCAAATGTCCGGGACTTCGCTGAACAGGAAATAGGCGATAATGGCGACAAAGACCAACCGGCCGTATTCATAGGGCAGAACGGCGGAGGCATCGGCGGCGGCCATGGCCCGGTTGAAACAGAGATGCCCGCATGTCCCGGTAAGCCCGACCCCGAACAGCCAGAGCCAGCTGATCCCCTGCGGCATCTCCCAGACCCATAAGAGCGGAATGGCGGAGAACGGGGTGGTGACAATTGCCATGTAGAGCACGATGGAGTTGGGCGATTCGGTCCGGCTCAGAGACTTTACGCAGAGCATGGAGATGGCCACAAACACGGCGCCGGCCAGCATCGCCAGCGCGCCCGGCGAGACCACCTGCATGCCCGGCCGGAGGATGATCAACTTGCCGGCAAACCCGATCAGCATGGCGATCCAGCGGCGCGCCCGCACGTCTTCGCGCAGGATCAACGCCGCCCCCAGGGTGGCGAACAAGGGCGCGGTGAAACCCAGGGACGTGGCCTCCGCCAACGGCAGGAACGAGACCGCGGTGAACCAGAAGAACATGGAGATCAGCCCGTTGGTGGAGCGCATGATATGCATCCCCAGCCGTTCGGTCTTCAACGCCGACCAGCCGATCTTCATCAGCCACGGCAGCATGATCAGCAGGTTGATAAAATTGCGGAAGAAGACGACTTCCAGGGTCGGTACGTCTTGGGTGGCCAAGCGGATGGTGACACTGAGCCCGGCAAAACACGCCCCGCCGAGCAACATCCACAACGCGCCTTGCACCACGCCGGGCAAGGCCAGCCACTTGGTTTTCAACGCCGACATCATCCTCCCTCATACGGGAGGGGGCAGCGGAGAGAAAGACAGTTGTGGGGCCCAATAGTTAGTCATGCGCGGACCGGCGCAGCCGTGATCCGCGTACCCATTTTATTGAACATGGGTCCACGGGTCACCGCGTTACGCGGGCCCGTGGATGACTAATTATAAATTTGGTTACCCCAACCCCGCCGCGACCTCGAAACTCGCTTCGGTTTTTTCCCGCACTTCGTCGACGGTCACGCCGTCGGCGAGTTCAATCAGGGTAGTCTCGCCGGCTTTGCGGTCGATCTCATAGACGCCGAGATCGGTGATCAGCATGTCTACCACCTGGGTGCCGGTGAGCGGCAGATTGCATTCTTTCAGGAATTTGGGGCTGCCGTCCTTGGCGTTCTGATCCATGATCACCACGACCTTTTGCACGCCGGCGACCAAGTCCATGGCGCCGCCCATGCCCTTCACCAGCTTGCCGGGGATCATCCAGTTGGCCAGATCGCCGTTCTCGGCCACCTGCATGGCGCCCAGAATGGCGATGTCGATATGGCCGCCCCGGATCATGCCGAAGCTGGTGGCGCTGTCGAAGTACGACGTCTGCGGCAGTTCGGTCACCGTCTGCTTGCCGGCGTTAATCAGGTCCGGGTCTTCGTCGCCTTCATAGGGGAAGGGCCCGATGCCGAGCATACCGTTCTCGCTCTGCAATGAGACGTTGATGCCGTCCGGAATAAAGTTGGACACCAGAGTCGGAATGCCGATGCCTAAGTTTACATAGAACCCGTCCTGCAATTCCTTGGCGGCGCGGGCCGCCATTTGGTTTCTGTCCCAAGCCATGTCTCGTCTCCCCCTACGCCGCGTCCCGGGACCGGGTCGTCAATTGTTCGATCCGTTTCTCGAAATTCTCACCCTTGAGAATGCGCTGAATGAAAATGCCCGGCGTGTGGATGTGATCCGGGTCGAGCTCGCCGGGCTCCACCAGTTCCTCCACTTCCGCCACGGTGAACTTGCTGGCTGTCGCCATGATGGAATTAAAGTTCCTGGCGGTCTTGCGGAAGATCAGGTTGCCCTCGGTGTCGCCACGGTCCGCCTTGACGATAGAGAGGTCCGCCACCAGGCCGGTTTCCATCACATAGTTCTCCCCGTTGAAATCGCGGGTTTCCTTGCCTTCAGCGATTTGGGTGCCGTAGCCGGTCTTGGTGTAGAAGGCCGGAATGCCCGCGCCGCCGGCGCGGATGCGCTCCGCCAAGGTGCCTTGAGGGTTGAATTCAAGCTCCAGATCGCCGTCGAGATACTGCTTCTCGAAGGTTTTGTTTTCCCCCACATAGGACGAGATCATCTTTTTGATCTGGCGGGTTTCCAGCAACAGGCCCAGGCCTGCCCCATCGATGCCTGCATTGTTGGAGACGACGGTGAGGTCTTTGACGCCGGAGTCCCGGATCGCCGCGATCAGATGCTCCGGAATACCGCAGACGCCGAACCCGCCGGCCATGATCATCATACCGTCCTTGAGATGGCCCTCCAGGGCCTCGACGGCGCTGCCACACACTTTGTTCATGCTGAACCTCCCACTCAAAATGACGAGGTGACTTCGACCTCATTTTCCGGGGATGATAGAGGATGGGCCATAGGGGATAAAGCCGTTTTGGATTGTGTTTTTCCCGTTTGCCCTATATTCGATGTTGAGTAGAGCGTTGACCGGAGGCCGCTTGCGTGGTTCCAGCTTTTCCGGCTCCGACATTGTGAAAGGAACGGCCGTGCTTTCAAGAACCGGCATTCTTGTCATCATTTGCGCTAGTCTCGTGCTGCTGCTCTCCATGGGCATGCGGCACAGTTTCGGGCTGTTCCAGACACCGATTGCTGAAACCTTCGGCATCGGTGTGACCGCGTTCTCCTTGTCCCTCGCTATCCAAAACTTGCTGTGGGGACTGTCTCAACCATTCGTCGGAGCTCTTGCAGACAGGTACGGCTCCGGCCGGGTGATCGCCATTGCCGGCGTGTTCCAGGTGTTGGGCCTTCTGTTACTGGCCAATGCGGATTCGATCTGGGGCCTGCACGTCAGCACCGGCGTCATCCTCGGCATTTCCGGATCGGGGACCACCTGGGCGGTGATGTTGTCCGTCGTCGCCCGGCACGTGCCGGAACACCGTCGATCCACCTTTTTCGGCATTGTCGGCTCCATGGGCACCGGCGGGCAAATCCTGATCGCGCCGTTCAACCAATACACCATCACCACGTTCGGCTATGTCG
>JAYQGD010000053.1:5688-10294 GCA_038140415.1 Rhodospirillaceae bacterium | reverse complement strand
CAGCACCTTGTCCAAATTCTCGTAGGCCCGTTTGACCTGATCTTCCGCCGACAGGGTGTAGTCGTCGCTCATGCCGAGCGCCCACACCAGGTCTTTGTAGGCGGACCCCCAGCGGCGGGTCGGGACATTGCCGGGACCGCGATCAATCTTGGTCATTCAAGCCTCCTCTAATCCCTAAGCCCGTTTCCAGGCGACCGTCAGCCCGTCATGCAGCGGCAGCATGGAAATGCTGAGCCGCTCATCGGCATGTAAGCGTTCATTCAGCGTGCGAATGGCGACGGTGGATTTTTTCTGGTTGGCGCCGTTCAGGACATTGCCGCTCCAAAATACATTGTCGAAGGCGAGCACCCCGCCGGGCCGGACGAGAACCATCGTCCGGTCGAAATACGTCCCGTAGTCTTTTTTGTTGGCGTCGATGAAGGCCATATCGAAACTGTCCGGACCGTCTGTTTCGATCAGCGAGTCCACCGATTCAATCGCCGGCGCGATCTTGAGCTCGATCTTGTGCTCCACCCCGGCTTCTTTCCAATACTTGGCGGCGATGTTGGTGTAGTCCTCCACCAGATCACAGGTGACCAGCTTGCCGTCTTCGGGCAGCGCCATCGCCATGGCGAGCGAGCTGGCGCCGGTGAAGGTGCCCAACTCCAGCACCCGTTTGGCCCCGCTGATCTGCACCAACAGCGCCAGGAACTGCGCCTGCTCCGGCACCACGGCCCAGCCGCTCTCCCGGAGTTGGCTTGTTTCCTCCCGCAACCGGCGCTGCACATCGGTCTCCCGCAGAGACGTCTGCCTTAAATAAGAGAGGAGCTCCGTGCTGGCCGGGCGCATGTGATCGGGCATCGGTTTTGCCTATTTCCGCATCTTGGAAGACGAGTTGACCATGGCGTGCAGACTGCGGGCGTAGGTCTCCGCTTGCGGCATGGGCAGGCCGATGCCGTTGGTCGCGAATTCCTTCACCGCGCGCAGGGCCGGGTCGGGGATACGGGCGACTTTTTGGATGGTGTCTTCCAACGCCTTGTCCAGTTCCGCCTCCGGCGCGATGGCGCTGATCAAGCCGATTGAGAGTGCGTGCTGCGCGTCGATATAGTCGGTGGTGTAAGTCATATAGGTGATGGCCTTGCGGGGCAGCCGGTCGATCAGCGCTGACATCACCATGGTCGGCATGATCCGGTGTTCCGTCTCCGGCACGTTATAGCTCGACGTGTCCGCGCCGATGGTAATGTCGCAAAGGGCGGCCATGGCGCAGCCGAAGCCGCTGGCCCGGCCCTGGACCTTGCCGATCACTGGGAGCGGCGTTCGCCGGAAAGCGTCATAGAAATTGAACACCGTGTCGAAGAAATCCCGCATGTCATAGGCTTCCGGGGCGACGACATGAGGCGGTTTGCCGCCGCCGTCGCGGCCCATGCTGAAATCCGGGCCGGTCGATTGCAGCACGATCAGGCGGGAGTCGTCGGCCGCGCCGTCCATGGCCCCGATCAGCTCCAGGTTCATGGCGTCATTCACCTTGTTGCCGTTATCCGGATTGTCGATGGTAATCCAGGTAATGTCGTTCTTCTTTTCGATGATGACCGTATCGGACATGCGCGCCTCCCATCATTTTCAACGCATTCGGATATAAGTCATGCGGGCCCATGCCGCCACCATTGTTTGACTTAAGTGCCGTCGACGTGTGTTGTGATCGCAATAGTAAGAAGAGTATTTCGCATAACCCTTGAGCCTCTCCTGACAGTGCCAAACCTCCTCGCCGTGCTGATCGCCGTCGCGGGTGGTGTGGTGCGCGGCTATACGGGCTTCGGCTCAGGTCTGGTCATGATCCCGCTCTTGAGCCTCATGTGGCACCCGGTGGACGCCATTGTCACCACGACGGGCCTTGGTGCGGTGGCGGCTCTGCTCTTGACCTTTCAGGCGTTGCCGCTCACCAGCTGGAAAGACACCGGCCCCATGGTCGCCTCGGCCATCTTGATCACGCCCTTGGGCACCCTGGTGCTGATCAGTTTCGATGCGGATATCGTCAAGAAACTGATCGCCATGTTTGTGCTGCTGGCGGCGCTGATCAGTCTCTTTGGGTATGAGTACAAGGGCCCTCGCGGCATCATTCCCAGCTTTATCGCCGGCGGCATGGCGTCTGTAATCAACGGCATTGCCGGTGTCGGTGGTCCGCCGAGTGTTTTGTATCTCGTATCCCTGCCGGACGAGCCCAAGGTGCAGCGGGCCAACATCGTCATCATCATGGCGGCCATGGGTCTATCGGTTCTGGGCTACACGATCGCCAGCGGCAAGGTCGGTGGGCATGTATTAATGAATGTGGTGCTGCTGGCCGGACCTTATGCGCTGTCCATCTGGACTGGCGCCTATCTGTTCAAGGTGCAGCCCGCCAAGGCGTTCAAGATCACCGTGCTGTGGATGCTGATGGGGATCAGCATCGCCATGCTGGCGGCTTAGTCGATCTTCGGCTTATTGCGGAAGGCGGCCAGGGATTTCCGCGTCTGATCGCCGATAAACGCGAAAGACTTGTCCCAGGCGGACCGGGTCAGGCGCTTCACCACCGTGTACGCGATCGCGGTCGCCAGCCAGATATGCCAGGTCTCAATCGGGTGGTCGGGGAATTGCCCGTCCGCCTGCAGCTTCTCACCGAGGGCATAGACCGCGCCGCCGGCGAAGATCGCCGCCGCGTAGGACCAATAGGCTCGCTTGGCGCGAAGGGTCATGCGGATAAGGCGCATGGGTTCAACTTCCTCTAGGGAATGTTGGGGTCAACTTTGTAGCGGTCCATCACCCGGCCGAACCGCCAGCCGTAGAAATTCACACTTTTGAACAGCCCGCCGGTGACAAACGGCTCGCCGTTCCAAAACGTTTTCGCCGCCTCCAGGTTGGGGACATCGATCAGGTTAAGACTGCCGATCTGCCGCTCCCCGTCATCGGACAGCAGCGGCCCGCGTGTGATGTAGAGGTCTTTTGGGTCGCCTGATAGGCCTCGTGCTCCGCGCGCAGCTCGTCGCGCAGTTCGTCGGCGATCTCGTGATCCATCGCTTCGATCAGGAACTGAACATTGCCTTCGACCCGGGGACAGTCCCGCCATGTGTAGGGCACGCTGGCGCTCCAGCGGTAAATCTCGTAGCGCTTCTGCAGTCCGGCGGTGTAGTAGGGCTCGTCCTCCACATTGGCCTGGGCGGCGGCGCGGTCGGGCAGGTCGATCAGCCGCATGCTGCCGAGCTCGGTCTGCAGGTCCTCGGTCAGGAAAGGCCCGACGAAATAGGATTGCGACCGCATGTCGTCGAGGAACTTCAGGTGCGGCTCCCGCACTTCGTCCCGGCCTACTTCGGGATTCTCTTCGTCGTAGAGTTTGATGTAGTACAGCATCGCTTGCCCCCGCCCGTGATGTTTGGTTTGGGGGAGTGTTCTCGGGGCGGGCGGGCAAGTCAAGAAACGATGGGACGTAACGCAGCGACACGTTGATGACTTGAGCCCTTATTCGTGGTCTTTTGCAGGAGCTGAATGTGTTTAATGATGGCTGATCATTTGGTTAGGCGAAGCAGCGGAGGGCAGATGAAGAGGCTCATTCTTATAAGCATTCTGGGGATTGCGCTTATTCTCAGTTCCTTTGTGGTATTCCCCGCCGCCCAAGCGGAACAGTCGAACGAGGACGATATCAATTTCGTTTTCTATGCGCCCGGCCTGAAGGACGGGCGGTTTCTTTGGTTTTCAAAGGAATGGGGCTACACGAGCTATGGTCTCTGGCTCACCTCCGCGCCGTATGCCTGGGTCATTCACGTCGTCTCCGGTGGCGGGTTCACCTGGGATGGAAATGAGAATGTCGAGAAGGCGCTGGACTGGATCAACGCCTCAGATGAACAGATCACAGCGGCCAATTTCGGCGAGGAAAAGTTCGTTCGGAATGGCCTGGGCTCCGTCGAGTATAAAACTTTCGACGGCGCTGATCCCACCAATCGCGATCCGCGCCCCATGAGCTGCATCGTCTTTTCCCAGTTTTACTCGGGTTACAATCGGCTGTTCGGTGTGTACTGCGACGCCAAACCTTTGACGCCTGAGATCATTTCTGCCGCTCTAAAGGGGCTTGGGTCCAAGGTCGAGGGTTTCCTGCCGCCAAAGCCCGGCACACCGACGTATTAAAAATCGACGGGGGTTGACTGTGATTCCGAAACGGCTCAGAAACCATCACGCAAAGCCGCCGTTCGGGGAGTAGCGCAGCCTGGTAGCGCACCTGCTTTGGGAGCAGGGGGTCGGAGGTTCAAATCCTCTCTCCCCGACCATTTTCATCCCGGAATAAATCTATAAAATCAGTCTTGGAGACGCCGCCGGTGACCGGCGCGCGAGGGAGGGAATATCATGGGATTACAACATCCGCTCATCAGTTTGGACAAAGTCTCGGCGATGTCGCCGGGGCCGGGGATTTCGGTTCGTGTGGCCGTCTCCGGGAACGAAGGCTCGTCGACGATGGCCGTGCATCAGACGTTTGACGCCGGTTTCGAAAGCCCGGTGATGTCGTACGCCGGCTGTGATGAGATCGCGTTCTATATGGGCGAGGACGGGGAGCTGATCTCCGGCGGCGAAACCTATGCCGTCCGCGAAGGCTCCTGCCACTTCC
>JAYQGD010000053.1:0-5678 GCA_038140415.1 Rhodospirillaceae bacterium | reverse complement strand
CCTGCCCAAGGGCGCGGCGTTTCAGATCACGGCGGGCGCCGGTGCGCCGTTGGAGATGCTGAGCTTCTATCTGGGCGCGGCCAACCCGGCGGATACGCAGCCGGCCATGGTGGAGGACGGCGGTGCCGGTGCGGGCGCGACGGTGCTGCACCTGGATGACGTGGACCCGGCCAACATGGATCAGAAGGACGGCTGGTTTATCACTGACTTCCGACTGCCGTTCGGGTCGCACAACGGCTCCGAAAGCACGCTGTTCCGGGCGCGGTTCTTCCCCGGCGCGGTGCACAAGAAACACCGCCACGAAAACTGCGAAGAGATTTATCACATCATCAGCGGCCACGGCCTGGCCGGCGCCGGTGATGATCGGGTGGAGGTGCGCTCCGGCGACTTTCACTACATTCCCGCCGGCACGGAACACTGGTTGCACAATCTCAGCGACAGCGAGCCTATTGAGGTCATCGGCGTCTATATCGGCGCGGGCAGCGTGCCGGAGACCGGCTACGTCTATATGGGCGACGTGACCGAGGCCGATCTGGCCGAACGGACGGCGTAAGGGGCGCGCCATGATGAAAACCGCTGTTGTGGGCCTCGGATGGTGGGGCCGCTATATGGTCAACGCCCTCCAAGGGGACAGCCATCTGGAAGTTCTCGCGGGGATGGACATAAACCTGGACGCCGCCCAGGACTTGGCCGACGAGTTCGATCTCCCGCTGTTCGACGACTACCAGGCGGTGCTGGACAACAAGAACGTCGAGGCGGTGATCCTGACCACGCCTCACGGGTTGCATGAAGAGCAGGTTCTCGCGGCGGTCGCCGCCGACAAGCAAATCTTCTGCGAAAAGCCCCTGGCGCTGACAGCCGATTCAGCGAAGCGCATGGTGGATGCGTGCCAGGCCAAAGGCCTGGTCCTCGGCATCGGGCACGAACGCCGGTACGAAGGCGCGCTCGAGGAAATGAAGCGCATGCATGACGATGGAGAGCTTGGCACGCTGCTGAATATCGAGTTCAACGCGTCCTATAATCTATTCGCGGGCACCCCGGCGTCGGGCTGGCGGCAGGACCCGAAACAGGCGCCGGCCGGCACCATGACCGCTCTGGGCGTGCACCAGACCGATTATATTCAAACACTCGCCGGCCCGGTGCGGGAGATCACCGCGCGCATGAGCCACCGGTCCGATTTGTTTCCCAACGAGGACGTGCTCTCCGTACAGTTCGTGTTCGAGTCCGGCGCGCTCGGCACCTTCACCAGCATCGCGACCACGCCGTTCTATCAACGGATGACCGTGCTGGGCGACAAGGCCTGGGCGGAAGTGGTCGAGGTCGCCAATGTGGATAAGCCCGATCCGTCGCTGTTGCGCTGGCGCGGGCTGGATACGGAAATCCACACGCGGACCTATCAGCGCACTGATACGGTGGTCGCCAATCTGCACGCCTGGGCCGACGCCGTGGCGGGGCAGGGGACCTACCGCTTCACGCCGGAGCAACTCCTACACAATGTGGAAATCCTGGACGGGATCGTCCGCTCCATGGAGAGCGGCAAGACGTTCACCATCGGCGGCTAAGCCTACTTCCCGAACACCTTGGTCAGTAGTTCCGTCGTGCGCTTCGCCGGGTTGTCGCGGATCGCGGCTTCTTCCTTCGCCAGATAATGGAACAGGCCGTCGAGGGCGAGCTTCACCGTGTGATCCGACAGGTTGGCTTTGACGTTGGGCACGAACGGCAGTGATGAGTACTGGCCCATCATCTTGTCGTAGGACGCGATGGCGCCGACCTGATCCAGGGCCTGATCGACGATGGGTTTGACCACGCCCGACAGGCTGCCGGAACTGGTTTTCTTGAAATACTGTGTGGCCGCATCCTTGGGCCCGTCGTAGATCTTCTTGGCGTCGTCGAGGGTCATGTTGGTGACCGCATCCCAAAGCACCTGCTTGGTCTGAGGCGCGGCGGCCTCGGCGGCGCGGTTGATCTTCAGCTCAACATCATCCGCCAGACCAGACATGCCGAACCGCTTGAGGGTCGACTGCACGGTCTTCAACGAGTCGGGCAGAGGAATATGAATATCCGGATCGCTGTTGTAACCGTCGGTCTTGCCGACCTGGCCGATCACGTTTTCCGCGCCAACGCGGAGCGCCTCTTTCAAGCCCGCCGTGATATCTCCAACTGACAACGCGCCGCCGGTCCCACCGCCGCCGGTCACGCCCGGCGCGACCCCCTCGGTGGCCTTTTTGAGTTTATCCAGGAAGCTTTGGGCATTTGCCGGGGTGGCGGATGTGGCTGAAAGAGCAAAGGCGGCGATCGCCACGAGTGATAAAAGACGCAATTTCATGGGTGTGAACTCCAATTTCCCTAATACATCTCGAAATATTCTTTGTGTTCCCAGTCGGTGACTTCGGAGAAGAACCGCTCGACCTCGGCATGCTTGAGGTGCAGCAGATAGTCCACGAACTCATCGCCCAGGCCAGCACGGAACATGGCGCTGTCATTCAGGGCGGCGAGGGCCTCCAGGATATTTGACGGCAAGCGCTGGGCCGACGGATCATACGGATTGTCGGTCGGCGGGGGCGGCTGGGTATTATTCTTAATGCCGTCCAGCCCGCTGATGATCTGTGAGGCGAGGTAGAGGTACGGGTTGGCGGCAGGCTCGCCCACGCGGTTTTCCAGATGGGTAGCCGGATCACTGGCGCCGGTCCCGACGACCCGGACCATGGCGCCTTTGTTGTCCTTACCCCAGACCGTGCGCTCCGGCGCTAGGGAATTCGGCTTATAGCGCTTATAACCATTGATGGTCGGGGTGGTGAAGACGGTCGCTGCAGCGGCGTGCTCGATCAGCCCGCCGACGAAGCCCATACCCACGTCTGACAATAGATCGTCGTCGCTTGCCGGCATGAAGGCGTTCACGCCGTCTTTGGTGTTCAGCAGAGACTGATGCAGGTGCCAGCCGCTGGAAAAGGCGTTGGGTAGGCCCGGCCGGCACATGAAAGTGGCGTGATAGCCGTTGCGCTTGCAGATCTGCTTCACCGCACTTCGGTAGAGCATCATATTGTCGGCGGTTTCCATGCCGCTCCGGGGCTTGAAGGTCACCTCGATTTGGCTTGGGCCGAATTCGCATTCCATGGACCGTAGCGGCAGGCCGAGCTTCAGCAAGTCCCCTCGGATCAGTTCCAAGACCGGGTCATACTCGTCCATCCGCTGTTCGGTCAGATAGTGAAACCCGTGGGCCAGCAGGCTGACCTCCGGCGGGGTGGCGGGTTGGCCTGCGTCGGCGGGAGAGAGTTTTGGGTCCTCCAGCTTGTAGATGTGGCATTCCACTTCCAGGCCCGCGAGGTAGTCGAACCCGGCTTCGGACAGGTTCGCCAGCGCATCCTTGAGGATTTGCCGGGTGAAGAAGGGGATGGAATTGCCGCTCGGGAAATATACGTCGCATAGCATCCAACCGGTTTTGAACGCCCAGGGCAGCACCTGGAAAGAGCTGGGGATCGGCACCATGACGATATCGGAGGCGTTGCCCATCTCCGGATTGCCGAAACCGCCGCCCGGCGTGAACACCGGGAACACGGTTTTGTGGGACGTGTCCTTGGCCAACAGGGTCGTTGTGTTAGTGCAGCCATTACGCAGCGCCTGCTCGGCCTCGTCCGCCATGACGCTCTTGCCGCGCAGGAGCCCGTGCTGATCGGGAAACGACAGCCGGATGATCTCCAGGTCTTCGGCTTTGATCCGTTTCAGAACCTCCGGCACCAGCTCCTGTTCGGCTTTGTCCCGAAGACCGTGGTTATCGACGAAGCCGGTCCGGCCCATATAGTCTTTTTGATCGGCCATGGTTCGCGCCTCTAGATCGGGTTTTGGTTGGCCCAGGGGGACTGGCCCCGCTTGGTGCGGTCATGGTCCTGCCATTCGTCCTGCCAGTTCGCCATGGCCGCCACGGTATCAATGGCCATCGGGCCGGTGAAGGCGTCGGCCTGCGCGCCGTCCAGAACCATCGGCGGTGTCTTGCCCGTCCGGTTGTCCGCAATCGACTGCATCAGCAGTTTGCGGAATGCGGTGATGGCCTTGTCGCCGCTGCCGAGATGTTCTTGGCTTCGGTCAAAGATCGGGCCGGGGCTTTCCACCGACCACTGATCGTGCACGTTGATATCCCGGCCCATGCCCGTGTAGGTCTGGGTGCGTTGTTCTTCCGGGTCATAGCCGTAATCGTTGCGCACGTTAATCCGCGGCTTGTAGTCAGGTAGGGTATAGAGTTCCAGCCGTTGTTCCCGCATGGTGTCCTTGTCCACCTCGTTGTGGAAGTCGGTGAAGATGCAGTACCACCAGCTGTGGGTGTCATCGATGGGCACATGCCACTGGGTGATGCACATGTCTTTGGTCATGGGGATGGTCACCGCGTTGGGAAACACCATGTTGGTGACCCGGACATGCATGGTCTCCGGATTGATCTCCCGCGTGGTGATGATCCGAAGGCCGAAATCCTCCGGCAGGACGTTGATCTCCGGCCTGTCATAGTTGCGCAGCACGGCGGTGACCGACAGGTCGCTCTCGCCTGAATTGCCGCCGAACTGCAAACCGTAGTCGATCTCGTTTTCGTCCAGATAGCGATGCAGGTAAGACGCGTGGGATGGATCGATCCCCACCTCCACCACCTGCAGCCAGTTGCATTCCAGATAGCCCTTGAAGGCAAAGGTGTGGCTGTCGGGCGCGGTGTAGCAGTCAAACGCCGGCAGGGCCGGTGGCTCGCCCGGTCCCATATAGGCAAAGATAATGCCGTTGCGCTCCACACACGGATAGGATTTCAGGGTGACCTTGGTGTGGAAATTGCTGTCCAGGGGCTCGGCCGGCATTTCCAGGCATTTGCCCTTAACGTCGAACAGCCAGCCGTGGAACGGACAGCGCAGCCCGCCGTCTTCCAGCCGGCCATAGGCCAGATCGGCGCCCCGGTGCGGACACGCCCGGCTGACCAGGCCATAGTCGCCTTTTTCATCCCGGAACAGAACCAGGTCCTCGCCCATGAGTCGCACCGCTTTGGCCGCCCGGTGGTCGGTCAGCTCTTCGGTCAGGGCCGCCGGCTGCCAATAGCGCCGCAGCAGATCGCCGCAGGGCGTGCCGGCGTCGGTTTGGGTCACCAGATCGTTCTGTTCCTTGGTCAGCATGGGTTCGCGTCTCCTGGAGAAATTTCTATACCAAAATCAACGGCTTTTCCAGAAGTGGCGCATAGGCCTGAACAGCTTTCCCCCGTTGAAATCGGCCCCGAAAGGCAGTACATGGGAACAGGTAACCCTTCTGATATTCGGGTAAGGATACGGATCGCCATGGAAGCCAGAATTTATCAGCCGGCCAAGACCGCCATGCAGTCGGGCCGCAACAATACGCGGAAATGGATATTGGAATACGAGCCGGCGGAAGCAAAGCGCGCCGACAGCCTGATGGGCTGGATCGGGTCCGGCGATATGCGGGGCCAGGTGAAGCTCAGGTTCGACAGCCGGGAAGACGCCGTCGCCTATGCTGAACGGAACGACATCCCCTATAGAGTGCGGGAGCCCAAGCTGCGCCGCGTCCGTCCGAAAAGCTATGCGGACAACTTCCGCTATGACAAAGTCGGTTAACCTTTCGCCCGTATACGAAGACCCACCGCACACCCAATACGGCCCCGTAGCTCAGCCGGATAGAGCATCGGATTTCTAATCCGA
>JAYQGD010000052.1:0-10315 GCA_038140415.1 Rhodospirillaceae bacterium | reverse complement strand
GACCAGGGAACAGCAGGTTTTTGCGGCCGAGGAGATTTACACCCTCTTGGAATGGGCCTTCCTTATAGATCGGCCGGCCTAGCTCAAGCACCGGACGAGGTTCGTCGATGCGCGATTTAGCGCCATAGATCTTGATCTGGCGCTTGGGGTCGTATTTTTGATCCTCGTACTGGGGGTCGCCCCGAAACACCTTGGAGTCGTGGGGGACGGGCTTCACTGCCGGTGACATTTTGGGCGCTTCGTCAGCGCCCCACGCGGGAACTATCTCCCCAGAAATCAGGAGCGCCGCCATGCCAGCCATAAGCGCCGCCCTGCCGCGCTTCTGCGCGACAATAAGCGTCGTGATCGATGTCACCTCTTCCTCCCAGGCCTGTTTGTTGCCTTTTAATGCCAGTCTTATTTTTAGTCGGAATTGGCAGTGGTTTCGAATTTCGAAACCTGGGTCCTGCCCCTTCCCCCTGGTCTATGGCGTATCTTAGGCCTGTCTGTTATTTACAACTCTACTCCTAGCGATTCCGCTATTTTTTTCAATCCTTTATTTGACGTCGAACTCCACCGTATAGGGGTGGATGTCGACCATCCATTGGTTCATGGATTGGATCATTTCGTCTGTTGCCTCCACGAACTTCATGAAATAAATGGGTTCCGCCCGGCTCCGCATCCGCACCGCCAGCCGGTACTTGCCCGGTTTCGAGAAAGCCTTGGCCGGAATGGTGTATTTGGCGTCACGTTCGCCCAGCGGCGGAATTGACCGGCCTTCCATACGCGCAAACGGCGGATGGTTCATGACCGTGGTTGGTTGTCCCGGCGGGCGCAGGAACGGTCGCTGGTCTATGTCCATATTCACCGGCAGATACATTTCCCGGTCCGTCCCCTTGAGGTTGGTGGTCAGGAACTTGGTCTGAAGGTTGAACAGCTGGTCATCATAGTCGATCTTACCGGCCGCCAAATCTAGGGAATGCACGTCAGCGAAGTCACCGTTGCTGTCCACATAGCCTGATTCCCAGACATTTTTGCCGTCAGGATCAATCAACGCTACGTTCAGCCAGATTTCCGGCTGGGCACCCAAGGAGCCGGAAGGCAGGTTGTGACCGGTATTAATATTTCTGACCACGTATTTCAGCGACAAAGATTCGCCGACTTCCGGCGTCGAGCTGAAGTACGGACCATCGATCTTACTGCCGTTGTTCATGACCTGCTCGCGGAGCTCTTTCTTGAATTCGAGTTCCTTGAGGTTGTCCTCAATGATCTCGCGGGCTTCCCGGCGATCATCGGCGTCGGACCATTCCTTGGGGAAATTAACCTCGAGGACGGACTTGAGGCCCCACACCTGAGCATTTAGTGAGAGACCTGCCGTGGCCATCTTGCGGAGTTTTGCAAGATCAGCGGTTGCCGTTTCAAACAGATCTTCGCGATCATCCTCATCCTCGGTCTCGGCAATCTTTTCCAGGTTGCCGACGATCTTCTCGTGGAGATCAGTTGCACCGTCCCCAGACCAGGTGCCGGAGAACGTTTTGACCGCCTTGAGCACGCCGGCGGCGGCGTTTTTGACCCGGTTTCCCTTGTCATCTTCGACGGCGTCGACCACCTCGGCCACCTGTTCAGCGATGGTGGTCTTGGCGTCACTGTCATTTTCCGCTTCCAGGGCTTCTGACATTTCTTCCAACGCCGCCAGCGCCTCCTCATGGGGCACCTTCATCCGGTCCGGATAGGGCAGGCGCTTCTTCAGAATGGCCAAGGTCTCGTCCAAGGTCGCAAAGGCGCCGGCCGTGGTTGAGGCCCCTAGGGTCTCCATGGCGTCGTTAATTTCCTGCATTTGATCGGCAAAGGCTTCCACCTTTTCTTCGAATTCATCAGTGCCCCAGTCCGCTCGCCAGTCAAATTTCAGCCAATCGCGGATCGGCCAGTCGGCGGCTTCGGGATTATGCGGGAAGATGCCGGGGTGGGCGATGGGATAACCGGGGCCATAGAATGCGTGGTTGTGGTGGTCCCGGTCCGGATTAATTTCTTCACCGGCAACGATGGCCACTGGGGCTTTTTCATAGCCGGACGCGACACCGGGGACCTTGCCCATATGGCAGGCCTGACAGGTGACGCCGGCCCGGAAAGCCGGGGAATCCCGATATTGATCCCAGACAACTTCGAGCTTGATACCAAGGTTGACCGCCACTTGGTGGCACGAGACGCAAAATTCAGATTTAGAGATCTGCGTGAATTTGACGACCTTGGCATGGGTCTGAGCGCCACGTTCCGTCTTGTCGGTCGCCATGCGCAGTTCGCCCTTGCGCTTGATCACGTCGTCGAACACGCTGTTGGATTTGGAGTTATAGACCGGCGCATTGATGTCGCCGGCGATGACGCGGCGTTCGCCGTTGGTCTTGCCGAATTCCTCAGAGACCCGGTGGCAGGTGATGCAGGTCACGCCCTCACGAGCGACCTGGCTGCGTTCCCACAGGGGCAGCTCCCGGGCCTCACCCCGTTGAGTACCGACCTGCTGGTGGCATCGGACACAGAAGCTGCCAATGGTGCCCTGAGTCAGGTCGTAGATTTTTTGTTCAAACTTATGAAACATCGGGGAAATCGATGAATAAGCGTGGTTGGACGAGGCCCATTCCTTATAGATTTTCTGGTGACAGACGGCGCACTGGTTGGCGCTGGGGTAGTTCTCTTCCTTGAAAAGATCCCCATGGGGGTCCGGATTCTCATCGGACGCGGCGGCAAATGCGTTGCCTGAAACCGACAGAATGAGGACCGCGGCGACCAGCAGGCTGCCGAGGGTGAGTTTGCGGAAAGGATTCAGCTCGAAAAAATGCATTATCTTCACTGCCTATTTGTCGCAACCTGGCGCAACATCCCCTTCTTGAAACCAGGTTCCTGGTGATACGTATGGCACAACTGACAGGTTTGGCTAACCTGTCCGCCGCCATGGCATTCCACACAAGTGCTTTTACCGACGCTTTCGAAGTTGCTCGCAAATTTCAGCGGGTCAAACTGACTATAAGCAGCGTCAAACTCGGCCTTCTTATTCATCTTATGACAGGTGGTACACCAACTGCCTGGGCCTAAAAGATTTATATGTGGCTTATGTAAATATTTCACAAATGGCCGTGCAACATTTTCAAACGACGGCCATTCTATCAGTAATTGGTCCGGGGCACCCTCTTTTTTTGCCGATTTTGCATCTTTTTCGCCTTTGGCAAGGCTTACGGCATGGCATTTGGTGCACGCGCCGGGACCGTCCCTGCGGGACAGTAGGGCGTTTTTCAAGGTCTCGTTGCCTTTTTCAGCGGCAAATGTGAGCCAGGCCTTCATCACCGGGTCGGCATGAGCCGGGGCTTTGTACACCAGGGAGAGTTCCGTTGCGTACCAGCCTTTTTCATTGTTTTCGACAACGGCCTCGTATTCCCGGTTGCTGGCCCAGGCGGTCGCCGCGGACGTGATGAGTTCATTCGAAAGGCCGTGCAGCATCAGGTTCGGATCACCGCCGGCTTTCTCAATGACGTCGGCCAATGCCGCAGCGCCGTCACTGACGGAGGCATTGACCCACTCCTCAGTCGGATCCTTGTAATCCTCGGGTTCCTCACCGTCGATCTGCAGCAGGCCCGCCATCACCGGCGCGAACGTCTCAGTGGAAACGGGCTCGTATTCTTCATCTTCTTCGAGTTCCGCGACCCTTTCCTCAAAGTGGTCAACAATTTGTTTAATTTCGTTGAATCGCCCGATATTTTCTTTTGTCGCCGATAGCTCAGCAAACTCTTCGACGACCTCTTTCAGGGATTCGGCTAACTCCACCAACTTTTCCAGCCGTTCCGCGCTCAAGGTTGCCAAGGCTTTGTGGGCTTCTTCGGAAAGGGTTGTGACCGGCGCCAGCAGCTTGGCGATCACTTCCTTCTCGTCTTTCTTTTTCAACTGGCCGGCCAAACCCGACACTTTGTCTTTCAGCTGATCCGCCAACGCCTGGGTCGCCGCTTTCTTGCCCGCGACAACGCCGTGTAAGGGAGCGACCCGCAGTTCCGCCGCGGAGGCGGTGATAACAGCCGTCGTGCCGCTGGCCAGTTTCTCCGTTAGCTCGTGGATACGCTCAAGCGCTGCTTCCCGGTCTTCGGGGAACAGGCCGCGCTTTTCCAAAATTTCTTTAAGATCAAACGGATGCTGCTCCAGTTCCGGGAAGGTGAAGACAGTTAACGGCCGGCTGGTAATATTGTCCAAGTGGCAGCCGGAACAGGTCTTGTCGAAACCACGGATGGGGACCACACGTTCCGCCTTTTCGGGTTCGTGGCAACCGATACAACCTCCGGCGGGCACCTTCTTGACGTAGCGTTGATCTTTAAAGTGTTTGTCGAAGTGATTTGAGTGATTGAAAGCGATCGCGGTGCGTCGCCGGAAGGGATAGGTCTTGGAGAATTCCGGATGATTCCCGGCGAAAGCAGTGAACTTGGCCTTATGGCATGTGTGGCACTGGGCATCTGAGACGGTGGTGATGCTCGCATCGATGCCTTTGTGTTCAGTATGGCACATGGTGCACTCGGTCCCGATGGGCCGTACATTCTGCGCCGGAACCGCGTTGTGGGCCACGTGCGCTTCGCCTTTGAATTGATGGCAGTCTGCACATTTTCCGGCGGGGCTGCCCGACGAAAAGACGGCCTTGATCCAGCCGCTCGGGCCGGAACCATGCGCCTCGTGGCAGGTGCCGCAACCGCCCTCCGCGGCAAAATTCTGGTGAACGCTGGTCAACGGGCCCGCATCCAGGGAACTGGCCAGATCCGATTCCCCGCCAAAGCTGAAACCGAAGGCGACGATCGCCGAAATAACGATAGCCGCCGCCATCACCGCCAGACGCCCCCGGATTTTTCTCAGGGTGCGTCGTGGTTGGCAGGCCGGATGGTTATGGGCGCAGCCACCGTCCGGCATCGGCCCTTCGGTGCAAGGACCGCCGGCCGAGGCAGGCCGCCGGCAGACCCAGCGGCCGTTTTCGTTGTAGGGCTGGCATTCTGTGACGCCGCCACAGCTGCCATCCACGTTTGGACCAATGTGGCAAGGCGTCCGCCACGCTGCCGCCCGGCCGCACCGGTAAGGGAAATTGGGCCGGTCGTAAGGGCTGACTTTCTCGTCAAATCTGTCGGAGCGTAGGATCATACGGCGTATACCTCTACCAGTAATAGATGCCAAAACGCCATGACTAATAGGCCAACGGACAACGGCAGATGGAACAACAGCCATTTCTTGTTGATGTCCTGAAGCGCGTAATGCTCATCCACGAGCCGTTTGAGCTCGGCCAATTCCATCACCTGCTCGAAATAAGCCTTTTCATCCGAGTTAAGATAACGTTCGACGGAGCGGCCTTTATGCCGTAGCCAGGTCCGGGCGTTGCCGAACCCCAGCAGTGCCGGCAGATAGAATCGGGGGCGCCGGAAATACCAGGCCAACGTATCAATATAGTGATTAGCGATGGTGTCGCTGCCGGTCTCTTCGGTGCATTCCAGGACGATTTCTTCGACACGCTCCCTGATTTCGGCCAACTCGGCGGGAATACGTTCGTAGATCACCTCGATTCCCGTTTCGGTAAGCTTCCGGGCATTCACCCGTTGTTGGATATACCCGAGAATGCCGCTGATGCTGACAAGATAAAAGACCAACGCGAGGAAGCTTTCATAGGCGCCTTGTGGCCAAATTGATCCAGTGTGCAGCCAAAAGAAGGCGACGCATAAAACGCCGCCGACGACATGAAACACCAGCCAAGTGCTGGCCTTGGCCAAGGGCAGCATGGACAGTTTCTTACGGACATTAAATAGCGCCACAAAAAGCATGACCGCCATCAATGTGTAGCCGGTCATCACGGCGGAATCGGCAAATAACAGTTCCATCTGTCGCGAGCTAAACCAGACGGTGGCAAAGACGATCGCGGCGAATATGGAAACGATGGATATATTTTTGGTCATCTCATCGCCGCCTATAAACTGAATTCCTGGAAGTCGACCCGTTGCAGTGCGTCATGTGGACACGCGCGGACGCAGGCAGGGCCGCCCAATTGATCAGAACACAAGTCGCATTTGGTGGCCTTCATAATTGGCCGGTGCGTTGCTTCATCGACAAGACGATTGCCTTTTTTATCGGCGATCTGCACCAAGCTGATATTGTGATACGGACAGGAATTGGCGCATGTGCCGCAGCCGATACAAGTTTCATCGTTGATAATCACCTCGCCGCCGCTGATTGAGCGGTGAATGGCGCCGGTGGGGCAACCGATCATGCACACCGGATCAGCGCAATGCATGCAGGCGTTGGCCACCATCCAATGGTCGATGGTCTTGCCGTGCCGGCGGAATCGGGGATTGCCGTCATGAGCGGCTGCACAGGCGCGCAGACAATCATCACAGCGAACGCAATTGTTGAGATCGACCACCATAGTTTTACGGCCGTTGATAAATCGTTCGTCAACGGCCCACTGCACCAGAATGTCGTCGGCCATGGATTTTTCTGCGGCGATCTGAACTTTGTTCTGGGGTTTGGGGATATTTGGAAACACGTACTCGGCCAGCACTGTGGCCGGCACCCGCACCACGTCCACGTAGCCGACGGCGGTGAGGGTGGCGCCCAAAGCGAGGTCGCTGGAGTCAGGATTTTCCCAGGCATTGTAGAGTTCGTGCAGCCCGAAATTATCTCCGGCCCCCAGGTAGGTGATGGTGCGGCTGCCGGTGCCTTGTTTGACGGATTCACGTGCAAATCCAGCGCGGACCATGAGCAGGCCATCCGGGTAATCCCCTTGCCGGGCGATGATAGGTTCTTCGGAATTTCCCCGGCTGCGCAACCTTTGGAATGATGTGTACCAGTCGAAACTGCCATAAGTTTCAAACAAGCATTGCTCTGCAACGGCTTGAATTTGATCGTCGTCGAGGTGCTGGAACTCTTCTGCCTCGCGAAGGTGCGCCACCAGGGCAGTGCTGCGATAGCGCTTGTCGATCATCCGGCGCCAGCCTTCATCGTACGCGCGCAACTCCCGCAATCCCTGCCAGCGAATTTCAAGAAGCTCTGTCTCTTCGCCGGCGAAGACGGTTGCGGTTCTCGGAATTCGGCCCAATGCGGCGAGCTCGCCGAACAGGGAGCCCTCGCTAAGGACGCCGGTGTTGTGCCGCTCGATCACGGCCGGGATATCCTGGAGGATGACCCGGGTGTTGCTTGAGGAACGCGCACGGCGGGAACCATAACGGCTGGTGTCCCGGGTTTCCGGCAGCCAGCTGCTGGTCCACAGCTGCGAGAGGGCGCTGAACATCCCGCGCTTTTGTTCCGTGGCCCGGCCGAGTTGGGAGCTGGGCAATGAGGGCGACAAGACCACCCGCAGGCTACCCTTGAGGACCAGAAACGCAGAGTTTCCGTAGTCGCCTTCACGGACGACGATTTCGCCGTTCCTGAACTTTACGATCCTGGTGTCGTTGCGAAGGATACCTTCTAGCGGCACATGCCGGGGAAATTTATCGACCTGAATTGCGCCGATCTCATCGGTGGCCAGCAGACGTTCGACATCCTCGTCGGTCATCTCGGGATCGAACGGCTGGTCCCACCGCTGCGGGCGGGCAATTGTTTTACGTTGCGTCTGGCGTAGGGCCATGACTTGATCACGCACCGAGGTTTGGCTCTTCGGCTCTCTTCCTCTGGTGCGTGCCCCTGGTTACTTCAATATGGTTACTTAAACTTAGCCGGTAATTGTCCTCCGACAGCCCCCGACAAATCCTTGCCGGCGACAGCAGCGGCAAGCGCCCGGCCGTTTGCCGCGGACGGATCCGAAAGCACTTTTCCGGCCTCCGGCACCTGGCCTTGAACGCTTTTCAATACGGCGTTTGCCCGGTCAATCCGCTTCTGTTGGGCGGCCTTGTAAGCCGCATGGTCGGATTTGGACATGGCGGCCTTGGCGCTGACCAACGTCGCGGCCTGGCCGACCACGAACATGCGGGATTTTTCAGCCGCTGTCATTTCCTGGTTCTCGGTCACCTTCGGCGGATAGAACCGGTGGCGAACAGAACCTTGGCTGTATTCGACCAATTCAAATCCCGGGTTGATCGGGTGGCCCGCATCCAGCATTGCCTTGATGTTGTCGCCGGACAGCGCTGCCTGCGCCAAGCCATGGCAGGAGTTGCAGTTGGCCGCGACATCAAACAGTTGGGACGGCCAGATCATGCCCTTTGCCGAGGCATTTTTGATCCGGGCAGCTTTGTGCGCCGCATCCTCGGTTTTGGCGGTTTTGCCTTTGCCGTAATCATTATGAATGGCGAACCATTCTGAGGCTGCGCCATGGCAGCTTTCGCAACTGGGACCGGCGGCCACACGCTTCTTGGCGCCGGCTTTTGTCTGTGTCTGGGTATAGTGGCAGGTGGCGCAAAGCTCGGTGCGCTTCATGCTCTTGCCGCCAACGGCTTTGACGATGGCCTTGGCTTTCTTGGATTTGTGGACCGTCTTATATGACTTGGCGTGGGCGGTTCCTTCCCAAACAGTGACTTCGGCCTTATGACATTCCTGGCATTTCTTCGGGCCAAAACTAAAAGCCTCGGCGTTTGCCTGGATCGGCGCGGTAAGCACGGACAAAAATGTGACAACCGCGAGGCCGGCAAAAATTGCGCTGAGTTTGTTCAGGATCCGAAAGCGAGACGAACTGGTCATGCTGGTATACTCCTCCCAAGCATTGAGCCCACGGGAAGCACTGTCACGGGGGCGATACATTTGTCCGAGATTTTGACGGGTTCCGCCCCGGAAGTCGAGTCCCGCGAGCTACGTATATCCCCGAAAAATCAAGTATTTTTAGCCTATTTTTTAATCGTGTTACGCCATTATCTTGGCCCGTTCTTCGGCGTTTTGCCAATTTCGGACGAGACGGCCGACAATCGTTTGGGTCAGGTGCAGCCCAAAGGTCGGGTTCTGGTAGAACAGCTGAAGCACCGTGTCATTTGTTAAAGTATAAACAACCGTTTCCGCGACACAGGTCGCCGTCGCGGTCCGCCGGTTTTCCGGGCTGAAGGCGGCAACCTCGCCTAGGACCTCGCCGTCCGAACAGGAAACATCCCGCTCTTCCAGGTGAATCGTGCCGGCATGGATAAAATACATGGCGTCGGAGATGTCGCCCTTGTTGAAAAGAACAGTGCCCGCTGGATAGGTCCGCCGCGTCATATAGGGTATCAGGGGACCCAGCATGTCATTGTTTTTCGTTGAGATATTCCTGATTTCCCGGACGAGCTTGTTCATTTGCACGAGCCGGACCAGGTTAATGGGGAGAAGTACGGCATGCAGCACGACCGTTGGGTGGCTGTCGGTCAGAATGCCGAAAACCAGAAGGCCAATGTTGCCGGCGACCGCACCCAATCGAAGGGGAATCATGGTGCGGCTCGACATGCCCCAAAGTGTTACGGCACCGCCGAAGTATCCGACGAGATTGGAAACGGAGAGGAATTCTGTCGCGAGAAAATCAAGAAAGTCCATGGAGAGTCTGCCAGCCGGGTTTAATCTCTGATCCGGGTCAATCTACCCTATATTTTCCCCTGATTGGATTGGGCATATCCGAAACGTCATTGACGAAATTCAGAGCTTGAGCAAGTCTCGGAATTGGTGACAATTAGATTGATCCCGGTTGTCGGGTGTTCAGGGGAGAATGACATGTCAAAAGTTGCGACGCCGGCAAAGGCGCAGGAATATCTTGATCGTTATATCGAGGGGGTCAAACGGCGAAATCCCGGTGAAACCGAGTTTCATCAGGCGGTTTATGAAGTTGCCCAGAGCATCTTTCCCTACATCGCTGACAAGCCTCATTACCATGAGAAGCAGATTCTCGAGCGCATGGCCGAGCCTGACCGGATCGTCTCCTTCCGGGTATGCTGGGAAGACGACGAGGGTAATATCCGGGTCAACCGCGGCTATCGCATCCAAAACAACAATGCGATCGGCCCGTACAAGGGTGGCATCCGGTTCCATCCCAGCGTCAATCAGAGCATCCTGAAGTTTCTGGCGTTTGAGCAAACGTTCAAAAATTCCCTGACTGGTCTGCCCATGGGCGGCGGCAAGGGCGGCGCCGACTTCAACCCGAAGGGCAAGTCGGACAACGAGGTCATGCGCTTCTGCCAATCGTTCATGACGTCATTGTATAGTCATATCGGCCCGGATACGGACGTGCCCGCCGGCGATATCGGCGTGGGCGGCCGGGAGATCGGCTACATGTTCGGCCAATACAAGCGCCTGACCAACGAATTTGTCGGCGTGTTGACCGGCAAGGGTTTGGAGTTCGGCGGCAGCCTGATCCGAACCGAGGCTACCGGCTATGGCGCGGTCTATTTCC
>JAYQGD010000051.1:0-10474 GCA_038140415.1 Rhodospirillaceae bacterium | reverse complement strand
GCGCGCAAATTCCCCTGCCCCTGCAGGCGGCATCCGCCGCGCTCTGGCGGGACGACGCACACGTAGAAGAGAACCGCCGCATCTATGCCCGCAAGTTTGATCTCGCCGATCAATTGCTCTCGGGCAGGTTCGGTTATTACCGGCCGGACGGCGGGTTTTATCTGTGGCTGAATGTGGGTGACGGTGAGGCGGCCGCGGCCAACCTATGGACCGAAGCCGGCATCCGGGTGATTCCCGGCGCCTATCTGGCGCGGCCCGATCATACCGGCCTCAACCCCGGCGCGGGCTACATAAGGGTGGCGCTGGTGCAAATGCCCGAAGAGATCGGGCCGGCCCTCGGCAAGCTGGCCGAGATTCTTTAGGCTGCCATATTCCTAGAATACAGGACGCGTGATCCGCTCGTTTTTGTGCAGAAGGCCGGCGAGAATTTCCGCGCCCCGAGCCACCGCGTAACGGTTTTTCGGCGCGCCCAGGCAAATGCGCACGGCTTCCGGAATCCGCCCCCGGCCGGTGGCGAAAGTTTCCGCGGACAAGACCGTCACCCCTTCCCGCTTGGCCCGGTCGGCGAACTCGTTTGAGCGCCACGGGTCCGGCAGCTTGAGCCAGATGTGATAACTGCCGGGATGGCTGTCGATCATGTTCGCCTCGAAGGCGGCGCGGAAGATCTGCTGGCGGCCGGCGACTTCCCGCTTGTGCCACGCGATCAGTTCCGCGCCCGTCCCGTTGCCCAGCCAGAGGCGGACGATCTCGAGCATGAGGGGCGGGGCCATCCAGCTTGTCAGGTTGACCGCGGTCCGCGCACCTTCCGACTTCCCTTCCGGCGCCACCACGAAGCCGGCACGGAGGCCCGGCGCAAAACATTTGGACACACCGGAGATGAAGTAGGTAATGTCCGGCGCGATCATGGCGATGGGCGTGGGCAAGTCTTCCAACAGATAGCCCATGACATCGTCTTCCAATATCACCACGCCGTAACGGCGGGCGATCTCGGCAATCGCGCGGCGGCGCTCGAACGGCATGATCGCCGTCGTCGGATTGTGCAGCGTCGGCAGGCAATAGAGCGCCTTGGGCGGGCGGGTCTGGCAGAGCTTCTCGAAGGCGTCCGGCAGGATGCCGTCGGTATCAATCGGCAGCGGCTCAAGCTTTAACCCCAAATGGGCCGCCAGGCCTTTGACCGCAGGATAGGTCACCGCCTCCACGGCCAGACTATCGTCCGGCCGGGTCACCGCCATCAAAGCGGAAGTCACCGCATGCTGGGCGCCGGTGCAGATGGTGATCCGCTCGGCGGTTGTCGACATGCCGAAAAAAGCGGCGGCGTCCGCCATTGCCTGGCGATGGGACGGGTAACCACCCGTGGTCTCGTAGGCCAAGAGCTCATCCAAACCCGGCTGGGTGGAAATTTCCGCCAGCGCTTCGGAGAGATAATTCCGCCGGTCCCCCGGCGGCGGCATGTTGGGGCCGAAATCAATCTGATTCGTATCCACGTCGAAGCTGGAGAAAAAGCCGGTGCCGACGCCGCCCGGTCCGGATTCGCCACGGACGAAGGTGCCCCGGCCCACTTCCCCGTAGGTCAGCCCACGTTGTTCGGCAGCGGCATAGGCCCGACTGACCGTGCCGACGGTCAAACCCAATTGATAGGCAAGTTCGCGATGAGTCGGAAGGCGCGTGCCGGCGGCAACCGCGCCCCTGGCGATATCATCGGCTAAGGCGTCGGCGATTGCCAAATAGCGGGGGCCGGTGCGTTCGGAGAGGTCTGGCATCCACATTGTCATGGCGACAATAAATACATTGACGGAAAAAAAGTCAATATAGATACAATATATAAACTCAAATGAGGACAAAATCATGAATATTACCAACAATGCCCCATATTGTATCGATACAAAGCCGGTTTTGCCGCGTTTTGCCGCGGCATTGGTTGAGGCGGCTCACGGCGCCGGCCTTTGGATCGGTTTCGTAATGACCGCTGTTCTCAATGTTCTGATTGCGTGGCAGACCCGCGCCACCCAACGGCGGCTCTTGGACGGCCAATCCGGCCATGTTCTCCGGGATATGGGCCTGAGCCGGGAAGACGCCATCCGGGAAAGCATCAAACCGTTCTGGCGGGCCTGAGCGCAGCGCGACCAATAACGTGTCTCCCGACACATAAAGCCGCACGATTTCAGTGTTTTAGGCGGGGAGATTAACCTTCTATCAATACTCCCCGCCTACTTTTTCGGGATGGCCCGTACTATTGCACAATCGGCCCGTCCGGCCATCTTGCCGGCGGCCTTCCTGGAGAGCCTGAAGCGGCGGTTGATCGAAGCCGCCGGGACGGTTTTATTCATTCTCGCGGCGGCGTTGCTGTTTGCCATTCTTAGTTATGAGACGGCCGATCCGTCCTGGAACAGCTCATCTTCCGGCCCTGTTCATAACCTGATGGGTCTCACCGGCGCGTATACGTCTGATTTGTTGCTCCAAGTGTTCGGCATCGCGGCCGCATTGCCGTCCCTGCTGCTCATCGCCTGGGGCTGGCGGCTGGTCACCAAGCGGGGCATCGGCATGGTCTGGCTGCGCAGCCTTTTGTTCCTGAGCGCCCTTGTCGCCGCCACCATTTTCCTCGACGCATTTGACGAGCCCGAATCCTGGCCCCTGCGGACCGGGTTGGGCGGCGTCACGGGCTCTCTACTGATGGCTTTTATTGCCGAGGCGCTGCACCCGTTGGCCTGGTCCTTTGATTACATCTTGGTTTCCGGCCTTGCCTTCTTGCTGGCCGTGTCCGCCTTTATCTTTTCCGCCGGGCTGGACCGGTCCGAATGGCTGGCCATGTGGCGCACCGGCGAATGGGGCGCGTTGCAGGCATGGGCCGGTATGCTGTTTATTCGGGAAAAAGCGCGCCTGCCCCGTGAACGGATTGAGCCGGTCTTCGGCGACGAAGAGGAAGAAGAGGCCGGTTATGACGATGACCAGCCCGCCGCCGGCGTACCGGAGCTTCGCGCACCGGCCCGGCCCGGCCTCGCCAAGAAATCCGTGGTCGAGGACAAGGTCCGCAAGGCATTGCCCGGAAACCGCGCCAAGGCGGCTCAGCAGGGCAACCTGAAACTCGGCAAGGACGCCGCTTTTCAGCTGCCGCCCCTGGACTTCCTGGAAGCCCCGCCGGACGAAACCCACGCCGACAAGACCGACAAAACCGCCCTGTCGCAAAATGCCGAGCTGCTTGAATCTGTGCTTGATGATTTCGGCATCAAGGGCGAGATCGTCAAAGTCCGGCCCGGCCCCGTGGTCACGCTCTATGAACTGGAACCCGCCCCCGGCACCAAGACCTCCCGGGTCATCGGCCTGTCCGATGATATTGCCCGGTCGATGAGCGCGTTGTCCGTCCGCATTGCCGTCGTGCCCGGCCAAAGCGTGATCGGTATCGAGCTGCCCAACGCCCAGCGTGACATGGTCTATTTCCGGGAGCTTCTGGCGTCCCGCGATTTCGAAAAATCCGCCGGCGCACTAACCCTGGTCCTGGGCAAGGATATCGGCGGCGCACCGACCATGGTGGATCTGGCGCGCATGCCGCACCTGTTGATCGCCGGCACCACCGGCTCCGGTAAATCGGTTGCCATCAACACCATGATCTGTTCCCTGCTCTACCGGCTGACGCCCGATCAGTGCAAGTTCATCATGATTGATCCGAAGATGTTGGAACTGTCCGTTTATGACGGCATCCCCAACCTGCTGGCGCCGGTGGTCACCGATCCGTCGAAAGCGGTGGTGGCGCTCAAATGGGCGGTGCGGGAAATGGAAGACCGCTACCGGCTCATGTCTCAGATGGGCGTGCGCAACATCACCGGCTACAACAACCGCCTGGCCGACGCCCGCAAGAAGGGCGAGGAACTGACCCGTCGGGTGCAGACCGGTTTCGACGAGGCGGGCAAGCCGGTCTATGAAGACCAGCCCCTCAGTATGAAGCCACTGCCGCTCATCGTGGTCGTGGTCGACGAAATGGCGGACTTGATGATGGTGGCCGGCAAAGATATCGAGGCCGCCATCCAGCGCCTGGCGCAAATGGCCCGGGCCGCCGGCATTCACCTGATCATGGCGACGCAGCGGCCGTCGGTGGATGTTATCACCGGCACCATCAAGGCGAACTTCCCGACCCGGATCAGCTTCCAGGTCACCTCCAAAATCGATAGCCGCACCATCCTGGGCGAGCAGGGCGCGGAACAGCTTCTCGGCCAGGGCGACATGCTCTATATGGCGGGCGGCGGACAGATTACCCGCGTGCATGGCCCATTCGTCAGCGACGAGGAGGTGGAGCATATCGTCAGCTTCCTGAAGGACCAGGGTGAACCCGAATATGTCAGCGACGTGACCGAAGATGCGGAAGCCGGCTTCTCGATGCCCGGCATGGACGGCGGCGGCAATTCCGATGACAGCTATTACGACGAAGCGGTGGCCCTGGTCGCCCGCGAAGGCAAGGCGTCGACCAGCTTTATCCAGCGCCATCTGCAGATCGGCTATAACCGCGCCGCCCGCATCATGGAACAGATGGAAGAACAGGGCGTGGTCAGCCGGGCCGACCGCGTCGGCCGCCGCGAAGTCCTGATCGGCAATCACTAGTCGGACATCCGCAGCCTGCTTGTAAGCCCGTGACGCACTTGAACGCCCCAACCGAATAGGCGACAGTGCGGGCCTCTTTAGTCTTGAACCGAAACCTGATGTCAAAGCTCTTCTCGTTCCTAGCGGTCTTACTGATGACGATATCGATCAGCGCCGGCCCCGCTGCCGCGGAGAATGCCGTGACGGCAAAACTGTCGGCGCAGGACAAGGCCGATCTCGAGCAGGTACGGCAATATTTTGACGCACTGAAGACGTTGCGCGGGCGGTTTCTGCAGGCCGCCTCCAACGGCAATATCGCCTCGGGCAAAGTCTATCTGTCACGGCCCGGCCGGCTCCGTTTTGAATATGATCCGCCGACGCCGATCTTGATGGTGGCCGACGGGATTTTTCTCATTTATGTGGATAAATATCTAAAACAGATCACGCACATTCTCCTCAGCTCCACGCCCATCGGGGTGCTGGTGCAGGACGAGGTAAAGCTGACGGGCGAGATTACCGTGACACGGGTTCAGCGCTCCCCGGGCGTCCTCCGGGTCACCCTCAAGGACACGGAAGAGCCGGAAAAGGGCTCCATCACCCTGGCCTTCAGCCGGGCGCCGTTCGCGCTCCGGAAATGGACCGTGGTCGATGCGCGGAATATCGCGACGGACGTCACGCTGTCGGGTGTGGAAACCGGCGTTCCCCTGGATAAAGAGCTGTTTATTTTCCGGGAAGAGAGCCTGAAAAAGGACTTTTAGGCCTGACATATGCACAAATAGCATATCAGCCATGCGCTAAACTCATTGATTCGGCGCGGTTGCTGACCAACTATAGAGGTAATGGAAGGCCTGTTCCGCAGCGGAACGGGTGGGCGAAATCAACTCCCCCGGTTATTTCGCTTTCCAAACACATGAAAGCGCCCGGCACCCCCTGACCGGGCGCTTTTTTGTGCCTTGATCTTCGGCAAGCCGCACCGAATAAAGGCCCCATGCGCATCGTTACATGGAACATCAATAGCGTCCGGCTGAGAATTGATTTGGTCGGCAAGCTGGCCAAAGCCCTGGAACCGGATGTCATCTGTCTGCAGGAAACCAAGGTGATGGATGAGCTGTTTCCGGCCAAAGCGATCGCGGATTTCGGCTATCCTCACCAGGCAATCAACGGCATGAAGGCCTATAACGGGGTCGCCATCCTGTCAAAACTGCCCCTTAAGAACATTGAAAGCCGCAACTGGTGCGGCAAAACCGACGCCCGGCATATATCGGCCGTGCTGCCGGGTGATGTGGAGCTCCATAATTTCTACATCCCGGCCGGCGGCGATATTCCCGACCCGGCGCAAAATGATAAATTTGATCACAAGCTTAAATTCCTCCGCGCCGCCGCCCGTTGGGGCAAGGGCCGACAAGAATCGAAAGCGAAACGAATTTTGGTGGGAGATTTGAACATCGCGCCCCTGGAAACCGATGTCTGGTCTCACAGGCGGCTGCTCAAAGTGGTCTCCCACACGCCGGTAGAGGTCGATTTGCTTGGAAAACTGCAGAAATCCGGGCCTTGGGTGGATGCGGTCCGCCGCGTCATTCCACCGGAGGAGACTCTCTACAGCTGGTGGAGCTACCGGGCCAAGGACTGGGCGGCGGCGGATAAGGGCCGGCGCCTCGATCACATCTGGGTCACCCCGCCCTTGGAAAATGCGGTAAAGAACGCCCAGGTTCTGCGGGATGCGCGAGAATGGACCCAAGCCTCCGATCACGCGCCGGTGGCGGTGGATCTGAAGATTTAAGCGGACATTCTAAGGCACTAGGCGATAGCCGTTGGGCTCCGTCACCAGCAGGGCTGCATTGGACGGATCGCGCTCGATTTTTTGGCGCAACCGGTAAACATGTGTTTCCAGCGTATGGGTCGTTACGCCGGCGTTATAACCCCAGACCTCGTCCAACAGCACATCTCTGCCAACCACCCGTTCGCCGGCCAGGTAGAGATACTTAACAATGGCCGTTTCCTTATCCGTCAGGCGCACTTTCTTGTCGGTTTCGTTATCCAGCATGATCTTCGCCGCCGGGCGGAAGGTATAGGGCCCGATGGTGAAGACGGCGTATTCGCTTTGCTCGTGCTCCCGGACATGCGCCCGCAGCCGCGCCATCAATACCCCGACCCTGAACGGTTTGGTGACATAGTCGTTCGCTCCGGCGTCCAGACCCAGGATTGTGTCTGCATCCGTATCCGCCCCGGTCAGCATGATAATCGGCGATTTTACCCCATTCCGGCGCATGACCCGGCACACTTCCCGACCGTCCATATCCGGCAGGCCCACATCCAGGAGAATAATGTCGAAATATTGCTCCTTACTGCGATCAATGGCTTCTGTGCCTGATTCGGCGGTTTCCGTGACAAATTCTTCGTGAATTTGTAGCTGCTCCGCCAACATCTGGCAGAGATCGGGATCGTCATCCACGACGAGAACGCGCCTACCTGAAGTCATCTATATCCGTCTCCTTATTCGCTTGCCGGGCACCGCCCGGCCCTTGATTTTCGTCTACCACCTAATCCGGATGAAAGAAAGTGATGGGGAACACTCTTCCCCGGCACAAATTGGCAAAATTGGACCATTTGACCCGGTAAAAATTGCCATATGGGCATTTTCGCCCGGAATTCCGGCATTTAGTGCGTTGTAATCATTGAATATTCGATGGCATCGCTTTTGCACCTCTCTGATCAAAATAAATTGAACGGGAAGAAGACAATGGTTACAGCAATCGGCGCCCCCGCCGAGCAAATCGCCCTGGCGCCCCCACCCCCCGCGCCGGCGCACGGCCATGCCGTGGAAGAAGACGATAACAAATCGTCTCCCGTCATCCAGGACAAGGAATTCAAGCTGTTCGGCAAGGACGGTTTCACTTTTTTTGATTTCCTGGATATCGTCAATCCGCTCCAGCACATCCCGGTGGTGAACACCATCTATCGCTCGATCACCGGTGATCAGATTGACCCCGGCTCTAAAATTGCCGGCGGCACCGTTTTCGGCGGCCCCTTCGGCGCCGCCCTGGCCGGCGTGGATGTGGCCGTCGAGTATGGCACCGGTAAGGATATCGCAGATCACGCCGTGGCGTTCTTCAGCGGCAACGTCGGCACGCCCGATGCGCCGCAAACCCCGCCGCAAATCGAAACGGTTCAATCCAACGGCCTGACACCTTTAGCGGTCAATGAAACACCGCTCAAACTGGATGACGAGCGCGCTTACAACGCCTTCAACAGCCAGGTGCGGATCAAAGAACCTTATGCCGCCGGGATGACGCATATTCCGGTGGCCAAAAACAGCGCCGTCTATCAGCAGCAACAAGCCGCAGCGGCGTACAAGGCGATGGCAGCCCCCGACATGGGCATGCTGAGTGAAATCAATAAAACCACGGTCACCCTGGAGGAAACCGCCGCGAAAAATAACGTGCCGGCGGCATCCGAAATTCAAAAACAAAAGACCGAAAATTTGGTGGAGAAGGGCTCAATGAAACTACAACCGAAAGACTTCCAAAATCCGGAAGCCGCTGCGGCTTTCCTGAAAAAGCCGGACGCGTCGATTCGCGCCGAGGAAAAACTGACCCAAATGCAGACCACGATGGAAAATACGAAAAAGAACTGGGTCATGGACTCCATGCTGAATGCACTGGACAAATACCAGGCCTCGGCAAAGTTGGGGCTTAGCCCGGCGCAACCGGCCTTGTCCGTCGTCCGTTAAGCGCCGGAACCGCCTTTCCCCGGAAAGGCGGCGCTCTATACTGAACGGATGAGTTCGGCATCAACCTTAATCATCCAGCCCACGGGTCACGCGACATGGCGCGGCAAACGCTACCGTTGCGCGTTGGGCGCAGCGGGTGTTTTGCGATCCAAACAAGAGGGGGACAGCGCCACCCCGATCGGCGCGTTCCCCCTGAGGCGATTGTTCTACCGTCCGGACCGGCTTGAGCCGCCGGCGACAAGCCTGCCGGTGATGCCGCTAACGCCGGATCTTGGCTGGTGCGATGACCCCGAGTCCGCCGACTATAATCAACTGGTCACCCTGCCCCACCCCGCCCGGCACGAGAAACTATGGCGCGATGACGGGCTTTACGATCTGATCGTGGTGATCGGCTACAATGACAATCCCGCCGTTGCCGGGCACGGGAGTGCGATCTTCATGCATATTGCCAAACCGGACTATGCCGGAACCGAGGGCTGTGTCGCCTTCGCGCGCGACGACATTTTGGAAATTCTCACAGGCTTGTCGCCAGAAACGCGGATAGAGATCGCCGCCGAATAGCCGGGCTTATTCCGCCGCCTGAAAAGACTGGCGGGCGCCGAAGATCGCCGTGCCCACCCGCACCAAGGTCGCACCAAACGGGATGGCGATTTCATAATCAGCGCTCATGCCCATGCTGAGCTCCGTCAAGCCATGCCGTTTTGCAATCTCCCGAAGAAAGGCAAAGTGCAGAGATGGCTCCTCGTCCTGGGGCGGGATGCACATCAGCCCTGTCACCGGCAGGCCCAGCTCATCGCGGGCCAAGGTGATCAACGCTCCCGCGTCCGCCGGGGAAACCCCTGCCTTTTGCGGCTCATCGCCTGTATTAACCTGGATCAGAATATCCGGCCGTCGACCCGCTTCGTCCATATGGCGGGCGAGGGCGCGAGCCAGCTTGGGCCGATCAACCGTTTCAATCACATCGAATAGATCGACGGCGGCCCTGGCTTTGTTTGACTGCAGCGGCCCAATAAGATGAAGCCGGGCGTCGGGATAAGCCTGCTTTAACGCCGGCCATTTTGCCTGTGCCTCCTGCACCCGGTTTTCTCCGAATAGCCGATGACCGGCGGCGAGGGCGCTCTCAATGGTGTCAGGCGGATGTGTCTTGGACACAGCCACAAGCCGGATATCCTCGGGTGCCCGGCCGGCGTCTAGCGCTGCCGACCGGATAGATTCCTGGACAAGAGCGAGATTTTCTGCGACTTGCTCGGATGACAGGGACATGGATCAATCAATCGTTTTGAGTATCAACGATCGTGAAATTATCAGACATCGCACAACGGCTCAATTTGAACGCGGCGGAGACGCCCCTGCCCCACCTTTATTATTTTACTGATGAAGATCACCTGGCGGACCCGTCGCCGCGCCTTGGCCAACTACCCGCCGGCGCCGGTGTGGTGTTTCGCCACTATGGCGCACCTGACCGTATGGCGCGGGCCAGTCTGGTTAGACGGACGTGCCGAAATTTAGGCCTGTTTTTCTTCATAGCGGGCGATACGCGCGCAGCCGCCGATCTCGATGCCGATGGGGTGCACTTGGCCGAACATGCCGTTCCCCGCGCCGCTTTAACCATCCACCTCGCCCACCGAGCCGGCCGGCCGGTGACCGCCGCCGCTCATAGTCCCGCCGCGATACAACGGGCTTGCCGCATGGGTGTTGACGGCATCTTCTTAGCGCCTGTCTTTCCGACTAGCAGCCATCCCGGTGGTGACGTCATTGGAAACACCCGGTTCACGGCCTGGACGCGTGGATGCCCCCGGCCAGTGTTCGCGCTGGGGGGAATCAGCCCGTCGACAGGCCGCACTTTGATGGGGAGCCGTTGCGCCGGTCTCGGCGGAATCAGCGGCATCATAGACGCCGGGGGTGGCTGACATGTCCAAGGACATCTGGGAAAACGAGCTGGCGCGGGCGCAGGAGTCCATTTCGGAAAATGATTTGGACTCTGCCGCCGGATCGCTCGAGATCGCCGAAACAAATGCGCCGGACACTTACGATGCGCATTTTGAATTAGCCGACGCCTGGTTCGACGCCTGCGATTACGATGCGGCGCAGCGCCACTACCGGGCCGCCGTGGAACAGGAACCGGACCATGCCGACCGTGTGTGTGGTCTAGCCGCCACGTTCAGAGTGCAGGAA
>JAYQGD010000050.1:0-10513 GCA_038140415.1 Rhodospirillaceae bacterium | reverse complement strand
GATCATGGGTTCATCCATGAGGCGCGGGATCAGCTCGGCATGCTCAAAGCCGTCTCCAAGTCCGCTTGGCGGGTCACTTCGCCGGAAACCGCTCTGGAGACATTTAAAAAAGCCGTCCAAAGCGCGTTCACCCCGCCCATGGGGCCGGTCTCCGTGGAGACGCCGATCGATATCCAGAAGGCGCAGATCGACTGGCCGGCGGACCTAACGCCGCTGCCAATTGACGTGCCCGAACCCGATGAAGCAGCCCTGACGGCGCTCGCCGATGAATTGGCCTCGGCCAAGCGGCCGATGTTGTGGCTGGGCGGCGGCGCGCGCCATGCCGGTGACGCCGTGCAGCGTCTTGTCGAGATGGGCTTTGGCGTAGTCACCAGCGTGCAGGGCCGGGGCATTCTGCCGGATACGCACCCCGCCAATTTGGGGGCCTATAATCTTTATAAGAATGTGGAAGCCTTCTATCAGACCTGTGACGCCATGGTGGTCGCGGGCAGCCGGCTCCGCAGTAACGAGACCCTTTCGTATAAGCTTCAACTGCCCAAGCCCCTGTCGATGATTGATGCCGATCCGAACGCAGAAAAGGGCCGGCCCTATGTGGCCGATCGGTTCATTCAGGGCGACGCCAAACTGGCGCTCGAGAAACTGGCCGATCTCTTGGACGGGCGGATGGGCCCCGACCCGGCGTTTAAGGACGACCTCGCGAACGCCAAGACGGAAGCCGTCCAGTTCATGCGCGACGGGTTCAAGCCGTACGAGCGATTGGTTGATGCGATCAGCGGCAACGGCGGTGATGACTTTATCTGGGTCCGGGATGTCACCATTTCCAACAGCACGTGGGGCAACCGCACCGTGCCGGTGATGGGCCCCCGCGACGGGGTGCACGCACTTGGCGGCGGCATCGGCCAAGGCATCCAGATGGCCATCGGGGCCGCCGTTGGCGCGCCGGGACGCCGGATCATCTGTCTCGTCGGCGACGGCGGGCTGCAGGTGAACATCGGCGAGATGGCGACGGCCGCACAGGAAGGGGTGGATATCACTGTCGTCCTGATGAACAGCCAGGACTATGAAGTGATCAAGAACATCCAGAACGCCCAGTATGGCGGCCGGCAATATTACGCCGACATTTACACGCCGGATTTTGAGCAGATTGCGGCGGCCATGGGCTGGTCTTATCAGAAGTTGAGTGATCTGAGCTGCGCTCAGACGACGCTGTCGACGGCTATCGGGAACAAGGGCGCGCAACTAATTGAAGTGGAGATGGCCGCCATCGGGGACTATGCCCGCGCTTTCGGCGGCCCGCCGGTCAGCCATGACCAGGATAAGAAGAAGGGCTGAGCATGCAGGAAAACGTCCTTCTTATCGGATTCGGCGCCATCGGGCGGGAAGTGGCGAAGCGCCTCGACGGCGACGCCGACGCGCGCATCCGCCAGATCATGGTGCGCCCCGGTAAGGAAGACAAAGTCATCGGCCGGGTCAACGACGGGATCGGGGTGATCTCCGACATCGCCGATGTGGAGCCGATGCCCGATTTTGTTTTGGAATGCGCCAGCCACGAAGCGGTGTCCGAATACGGACCCTACTTCCTGGAAAAAGGGATCGATTTCGGTGTCGTCTCGGTGGGCGCGTTTTCCGACCAGGCCTTGTTTGACCGGCTGCAGGAAGCGAGCCTCAAAGGCGATGCGCAATTGTGTATTCTGCCGGGCGCCGTCGGCGGCATGGACGCGCTGTCCGCCGCCCGTGCCGAAGGGCTGGACCGGGTGAACTATACTTCGCGCAAGCCGCCGCTCAGCTGGACTGGCACCCCGGCGGAGGAAGCCGTTGACCTGAACGCGGTGACAGAGGCCACGGTGATCTATGAGGGCAGCGCCAGGGATGCGGCCCGGCTCTATCCGAAAAACGCCAACGTGGCCGCGACCATCGCGCTGGCCGGGCTCGGCTTCGATGCGACAACGGTGACCCTGATCGCCGACCCGGCGGCCAAGGGCAACACCCACCAGATCGAGGCCTCGGGCGCGTTCGGCGAAATGAATATCCAGATCGTCGGCAAGCCGTTACCCGACAACCCGAAATCATCGGCGCTGACGGCGTTGAGCGCGCTTCGCGCGGTCCGCAACCGCGCCCGCAATGTGAGGATGTAAGTTATGGCGCAGATCGCCGCTATCACCGGCATCGACCGGATCGTCTACGGGGCCGAAAGCCTGGAGGACGGCATCAAGTTCTTCAACGATTGGGGCCTTAAACAGGTCTCCGCCGATCAGGCCGAAGCCGTCTTCGCCACCCAGGACGGCACCGAGGTCGTGGTCCGCGCCAAGGAGGATCCGTCTCTGCCGGCGGCCTTCGAAGACGGCTCCACCCTGCGCGAAGTGGTGTGGGGCGTCGCAAGCGACGATGACTTGGAAAAAGTGCGCGCCGCCATCAGCGCAGAGGAGTCCTTCCGGGAAATAGACGGCCGGCCCGCCTGCACGGACCCCAACGGGATGACCCTGTCGTTCCGGGTAACCCAACGCCACGAGATTGAACTGACCACCACGCCGATCAATTCGCCCGCCCGGCCCGATGCACGGGTCAATGCAGCGAGCACCTTTTACGACCGGGCCGAGCCCATTGAGATCGGCCATGTGGTGTTTTTCACCGCGAACGTGGAAGCATCCCACAAATTCTATACCGAAAAACTCGGCTTCTACCTGTCGGACCGGTATCCGGGGGATGCGGTGTTTCTCCGCTGCCGGCCGGACGGCGGGCACCACAACCTGTTTTTGTTGAACGTGCCCAATCGAGGCGCCGGACTGAACCATGTCGCCTTCACCGTACGCGATATCCACGAAGTGTTCGGCGGGGGGTTGCACATCGACCGCTGCGGCTGGACCACCCAGATCGGACCGGGCCGCCATCCGGTCTCCTCCGCCTATTTTTGGTATGTGGAGAATCCCTGCGGTGGTCTGGCCGAATATTTCGCCGACGAGGATTATCTGACCGCCGACTGGCAGCCCCGGGACTTCGAACGTACTAACGAAAACTATGCGGAATGGGGCATCGGCGGCGGCATTGACGGTCACACCAGACGTCAGCATTTGCCCGAATAACCCCATTTCGGCAGAAAATCGAAAAAATTTCGATTAATTTTCGGCTGATTTCAGCCGATTTTACCTAAAATTTGAGATTAATTTGCGTTGTGTGAGCCAGACCACATAACGGAATAGGAACCGGTGCTACATTCAGAACCATCAGAAGCGTTTCACGTGCTTCCCTCGCGCTCCCCCGAAGACCTTCTGATTGATATGCCTCCCTGTGAAAACTCGCCGGTCTTTCCAAGACCGGCGTTTTTTTTATTGCTGCTGCGGCCGGTAGGTTTTGTAGTCGTCGGGCACGTGATAGATCACCGCCGGGACCTCGTCCTCCTCCTCATCTTCATCCAACTTATCCATGAGGGAGCGAATGTGGCCGATCAAGTTGTGCACCAACGACCGCATCAGGGCGCTGGAGTCGGTGAGCTCGCTCTCGAATACCCTATGGGGCACCTCAAAACAGAGACAGTCGGCAGCCGCCCTGGCGGTGGCGGTCCGGGGCTTGTCGCCGATCAACGCCATCTCGCCGAACAATTGCCCGGCCTCCACTTCGCCCAGCAGGGTTTCTTCCCCATCGACCAAGCGGTAAATGCCGACGGCGCCGCTGGCGACCAGATAGGCGGTATCGCCGAGATCACCTTCCTTGAAGATGATTTCTCCTTGGCTGAACTGTTTTTGCGGCATGTCCACGGACGGGGCCTCCAAAGGGTTTCGCGAGAGGTTGGGGCGGCGTCTTTTTAGCAGGATTCAATGGGGATAACGGCGCGATTTTTCAACGAGTCTTTTGCCCTCACCTAAGGGTGACGGCGGGATTTTCGAAATCGTGCTAGCCTATTTGTGTCCCAAAGAAACCTGGAGGCGAATATGCGCACTGCTCTCTCCACCCTGGCTGCCGGGTTGGCTTTAGCCATCAGCGGACCAGCCGTTGCCGCGCCGCAAATCCTGGCCCTGTTGCCGACCGCTGAACCGCTGCCGCTGATCTGCGAGAAAGACGTCTGCCGGGTCGAAGTGGCGTCCATGTGTCTGCAGGAACAGCGCAAGGCGCCGAACTCGTATCAGGCCTATCATCCGGGCGATGGGACGAAGCTGACCCTGGCCGTGCAAAGCAAGTCGGGAAATGTGAAAGAGGCCGATATCACCAAGGGTGTGACTATCCACGCCGTGCGGGGCTTTGTTGCTGTCTCGGTAAGCCTGCCGGAACACCTGGTGCGTGATCTGGGCGACGGCCCGGCGAGCCTGTCCGTTGCGCCTTTGGCCTCCGCCATCCCCGAACCGGTCGCCGGCGATCCCAACCCCCTGACCAAACAGGAAATCGCCAATGCCACGGGTCTGTTGCGGGAGATTGCCCAAGCCACGGCCGGTGCAGATACGGACCGGCTGACTTTTTCCCAGGCCTTGGATATGGCGGTGAACGAGCTGCCCTATGACCAGTCCGTCTCCACGGCCCATGTGGACCGGCTGGTCGAGAAGATCGGGCGCCGGCATTCGGGTCCGGCGGCCAAACGCGCCACCCGGCTTCTCAACCAATGTCAGATGGAAGAGCAAACCGGCCTTGCGCCCGACGTCCGTTCCTGTGTGCAGGCGCGGAAAGACGGCGCGCTCTCCGAGCTCACCAAGAAAGTCTGGGAAGCGACGAAGCCTGGGAGCTAGGCCTCACACAATTAGCGGGGCTCGGGAACCACCTTGTTCTCGATATAGCCAATCTTGTCAATTTCGACCCGCACTACGTCGCCCTCTTTCATAAAGAACGGCGGGTCCATCAATACGCCCACACCTTCCGGCGTGCCGGTGGCGAGAATGTCGCCCGGCTCCAGGGTAAACACCGTGGACAGGTGTGACACCTGATCGAAACAGTCAAAAATCAGGTCCTTGGTATTGCTGTCCTGATGCACCTTGCCGTTGACCAGAGTGCGCAGGTTCAGATCATGGGGGTCGCCGATCTCGTCCGGGGTGACAATCCACGGGCCCACCGGACCATGGGTGTCCCAGCTTTTGCCCAGGGTCACCGTCGGGGACTGCATCTGCCAGTCGCGGATGCTGACATCATTGCAGATGGTGTAACCCGCGATCACCGATGTTGCTTCGTCCCGCGCCACGTGCCGGCAGCGTTTGCCGATGACCAGGCCCAGCTCGCACTCATAGTCCAATTGGTCTGAGGCAAAGGGCAGATGGATATCGTCGTACGGTCCGTTCAGGCAGGTCACTTGCTTATTGAACCAAATCTGATGTTCCGGTTTGGAGAGCCCGACTTTTGCGGCTTCGGCCGCGTGCGCTTCGTAGTTCAAGCCGATGGCCAGATATTTCCGGGCGTTGGGGACGGGGGTCTCCAATTTGACATCCGCCATGCCGATGGCGGCGTCGCGGTTGCCCTCCGCTTCCCGCGCCTTGTCCATGGCGTCCTCACCGGCGTCCAAAAAGGCGCACATCTCGTCCGGCAGATCGGGCGCGGCTTTGGTGAGATCGATCACGGCATCATCGACGGCGACGCCGATGCGGGTCCGGTTGTCATGGGTAAAGGTCACAAGCTTCATATTTGGTCCCCTAAGTGGCTCGCGGGTGCGGTTGTCCCGGCTTGAATTTGGCCGCAATATGCTGAGGCAATGCCCAATGCACAAGACCATTTGCCGCCGGCCGGAGACGCGCGTGGATAAATCCCAACAGGCCCGCGCGATTCACTCCCTGGTGGCCAACCGGAAACGTCCCGGCCCCTGGACCGGCCCGCCGGACGGCTGTGCGCCGGCGGACGAGGCAGACGCCTATAATTTCCTGGGCCCCTACCACGAGGCCATGACGGCGGCGGGGTTTGGCCGGCGCGCCGGGTTCAAGATCGGCTGCACGACGAAGGTCATGCAGGACTTCATGCAGATCGATCATCCGTGCTGGGGCGGGGTGTTCGAAAACACGATTTACCACGACGACACGCGCCTTCCCTACGACACGTTTCACCAGATCGGGGTGGAGAACGAGGTGGCGGTGCGGCTGGCCGAGGATATCCCGGCCGCCAGCGCGCCCTATGACCGGGAGTCCATTGGTGACTACGTGGCCGCCGTCCACGCCGCCATCGAGCTGGTCGACAACCGCTACGCCGATTTCCGCACGCTGAGCACGCCGGTGTTGATCACCGACGACTTCTTTAACGTCGGATTGGTCCTGGGACCGGAGATCACCGACTGGCAAAGCCTCGACCTGGGTGCAATCAACGCCCGCACTCTGGTGAACGGGGAGGAAGCAGGCGCGGGCACCGGCGCGGATATTCTCGGCCATCCCCTGGAAGCGCTGGCCTGGCTCGCCAATCATCGGCTGTCCCGGGGCGAGGCGCTGAAGGCCGGCGAGATCGTTTCCCTCGGTAGCATGGTGCAGGTGCAATGGATGACTCCCGGCGACACCGCCACCATGGAAATCGAGCATCTGGGCACGATTTCGGTCACGTTTACCGCCTAAAACCTCAGAAATACCTGGAAATCGGCCAAAGCTGTCCCCATCTATCTGTGAGGACGGAGTGACAGGACGGATCGAAAGGCCGGATCATGCACCAACAGATCGTACAATCAGCCCTGGCGGCGCTGGATGGGGACCGGGCGAAGTATTTCGCCGATGTGATGCCGTTGCTGGAGATGGATTCCCGCACCCAGGCCGAACCCAATCTGATTTATGCGGTGCTCAAGGAAACCATGCACCTGATCCCGCCGTATTTGCCTCGCGCTGAATTCGTTGATTTGCTGCACGCCTATATCCGGGAGAACCGGGACTCGTTGAACTTTGTACTGTTTTCTTCCGCCTATATCACCAACAGCCAAGTGCTGGCGGAAACGGCCATGCCGTTTGTTCAGGACGTGGTTTCCAAGACCTTTGATCTTCACGAGGCCGGGACGATCGAGACCGGCGAGCCCACGGTCCGTCACTACGCCTGGCCCTACGAAAACGTCGATTTTACTTACGCCGAATAGTCCGGCGCGGGATCAATCATGAGCTGCTGATTGGCGGCGGCACTAAATCTCCATACAATCCGGTGTTATGACAGAGCACCCCAGCGCACCCAGGGTTCGGCGCGCACCCGCGTATGAGTCCGCCTTCGAGGTGGCAAGTTTGCCCCTGTTGCTGCGCCTGCGCGCGGCAGCCTTGGGCCTGCGCAGCAAGACGTTGGCAGGCCTGCTCGGCAAGTCCGCGAAACGCGTGTTCGAAGCCGTTCACCTGTCATTGGGCGTGCCGTTGACCGGCCGACTGTCTTTGCGGCGGGAAGACGAGACCCTGCCTCTTAGGTTCGACGGCCGGAATACGCATTTCGCCAGCCTTTACCTGAATACCGGCCCCTTGGCCTATGAGGCGGAGGTGGTCGCCCTGATTTCGGCCATTCTGCCCGACGACGGCGTTTTCTACGATATCGGCTCCAATTTCGGCTACTTCTCCCTGAACATGGCGGCGCGTCCTGGTTTTCGCGGGCACGTTTATGCTTTTGAGCCGAATCCGCGCTCGCATGCCGATCTTGCCGGCCTCATCCGCCAGTCAAATATAGCTGGGATGGTCTCGGCCCACGAATGCGCCTTATCTGATCACCGCGGGAACCGTCGGCTGCGAATTGATGCAGCCCACACTGCCCTGGCCAAGCTGGCCGAGGATGGCGACGGTATCGCCGTCGAGGTCGAAACCCTGGATGGCCTGGATCTGCCGCCGCCTCATGTCATAAAGGTGGATGTAGAAGGCCATGAATTGTCCGTCCTGCAGGGAGGGGAGGGAATGCTGCGCCGGGATCGTCCGGCGATTGTGTTCGAAAGCCTGCGCGACGGCCCCCTGGGCCGGACATTTGAGATTTTCGACTACCTGGAATCCCTGGATTACGTCTTCTTTGTACCGGCCTGGTATATGGAAGACGATCATGCACGGTTCTTTGATCGCATCCTGACCGCGCCGAGCGCCGCCGACAAATCCTACCGCCTGGGCCTTTTGCCGTATGAACAACACAACCGGTTTCTGTTGAATGACAACTTAAATGTCCTCGCCTGGCCGAAGGAACGCCTAGGTGCTTTGGCCGAAATTTTTGATAAGGTTATCGAGTAGCCCATTCCCTGCTTGAGAACGGCCTGCCGATTGCGCTACCAAGCCGATTGATTAAAACATGAGTCCAAGGTGAAATCTTATGACCCAGTTCCAGCCTGGTATCCTCCTGCCCGTCCCCGGCCATGCGCGGTATTTGGAATACCGGCGGAATGCCGGTGTGCCGTCTGAAGCACTGCTGGCTGCGATCGCAAGATTAGAGATTGATGAGTCCCTGGTGGTCGGCGTTGGACCGGGACTGGTTTCCGGCGCCGGAGCGTCAATCGACGGCTTACGGCCGTTCCCGGCCCTGTCGGCGCCCGGTATCGATATTCCGTCCACACAAAATGATCTGTGGTTCTGGCAGCGGGGCGACATTCAAGCCGCCGGCCGTGTCCTTCAACAGCACTTAGGCCCACTGGCGACTCTCTCAACGAATGTCGACGGGTTCAAGTATAAGGAGGGCCGAGACCTGACCGGCTATGTGGACGGCACCGAGAACCCGGACGGCGATGATGCCGTCGAGGCGGCGATCACCGAAGACGGCTCCAGTTTCGTGGCCGTGCAGCTCTGGGCCCATGACATGGCGCACTTTGCCGCCTATTCGGAGGCCGAGACCGACGATATGATCGGCCGCCGGTTAAGCGACAACGAGGAGTTTGACGGCTCGCCGCCGTCGGCCCACGTCAAACGCACGGCTCAGGAAAGTTTTGATCCGGAGGCTTTTGTCGTCCGCCGGTCGATGCCGTGGACGGCGGGCAGTGCGGAAGGGCTGATGTTTGTCGCGTTCGGGGCGACGTTGAATTCGTTCGAGGTGCAGATGCGCCGGATGATCGGCGAGGAAGACGGCATCCAGGACGGATTGTTTAACTTTTCCCGGCCGCTATCGGGCAGCTATTTCTGGTGCCCGCCGGTCAAGGATGGAACGTTGGATTTGGGCGCGCTCGCTGGTTAAAGCCGGTTAGTAGTCGTCATTGCGCACGGACATGTCGAGCCGCGCCAGATCGGCCATCAGCATTTCCTCTTCCTGCTCGTCGATGTCCAGAAACCGGACCGCCATGCCGTCATCCAAGGACCGCGAGAGTTCCGCTGACATCACACCGACATCTTCGATCTCCAACTCCAGTAATTCATCTTCGGGAATATCTTCGTCGGACCCGAAGGCCGCACCGCCGCCCGAGACATCCTTAAGATAAATATCGAAATCGTCACCGTCTTCGCCGAGCCGCGCGCGCGCCGGCTGATCGGTCACGATGCGTTTGTGCCGCCGCTAGTCTGCCCCACCATTGTCGCCCATCGGTTTCTCCACTGTAATCTGACTGACAACCCGTCAAGTTCATAACGAATCGGAAATCAGGTCAATGGAATTATAGGGTTTCTAGTTCCCCTCGAAGACCGGTTTTTCCTTGTTCACGAAGGCGTGGTAGGCGCGCTCGAAGTCGGCGGTCTGCATGCAGATCGCCTGCGCCTGGGCTTCCGCCTCAATGAATTCGTTGAGACCCATGTTCCATTCCTTGTTCAGCATGGTTTTGGTGACCCCGTAGGCGAAGGTCGGGCCGTGCGCCAGACGGCTCGCAAGTTCCGCCGCTTCCGACTGCAGGGCCTCGGGCTCCAACAACCTATTGTAAAAGCCCCAGCGCTCCGCCTCCTCGCCGCCCAACGAGCGTCCGGTGAACAGCAACTCCGCCGCCCGGCCCTGGCCGATGATCCGGGGCAGCATGGCGCAGGCGCCCATATCGCAGCCGGCAAGCCCGACCCGGTTAAACAGGAAGGCCACCTTGCTGCGCGCTGTCCCCAACCGGATGTCCGAGGCCATGGCGACGCACGCGCCGGCGCCGGCGCAGATGCCGTCGATGGCGGCGATGATGGGCTGCGGGCACTCGCGCATGGACAGGATCAACTCTCCGGTCATGCGGGTGAAGGCCAGGAGATCATCCATCTCCATATTGACCAGGGGGCCGATGATCTCATGCACATCGCCGCCGGAACAGAAATCTTCGCCGCTGCCGGTGAAGACCACGGCCTTAATGTCATCCACATGGACAAGCTTACGGAAGGTTTGACCAAGCTCCGCATAGGATTCAAATGTCAGCGGGTTCTTCCGCTCCGGGCGATTAAGCGCCAGGGTCGCCACCCTGTCCTTCACGGTCCAGGAGAAGTGTTTCGGTTTGATATCGCTGGCTTTCATCATGGGCCTCCAAACTGATACGGGGGAGTGTTTCGGAGACTCTATCGCCTTGGGCCCGGCGCTCCAACCGCCTTCATGCCTTGCGCCCGCCGGGGCCGGTCTGTACAACCCGGCGCAACAGAGCACTCCCGAAGAAAGTGGATACCCGATGAAGAAATTCCGCCTGCCGCTTAAAATCATGTTCAGCGACTGTGATCCCGCGCAGATCGTGTTCTATCCCAAGTATTTCCAA
>JAYQGD010000049.1:8770-10515 GCA_038140415.1 Rhodospirillaceae bacterium | reverse complement strand
GGATGGCGATGATCGAAGACCCTCCGAAAAAGATCGCCACAAACAAATTCAACACAAGCGAGATCACCTTGGCTCTCTCGCCATGAACATAATCCTCGATTACCACCTGCAGGCCGAGCTGCATGTGATAGAACAGCGCCCCGACAAAAAGGATCAGCATCAGCATATTGCCGGGTTCGTTCAGCCAGGTCTTAAAGCCGGCTTGATCAATGCCGACGAGGCCGGACGCGGTTATCACAAACCACAAGGACAAGGGCACCAGGGCGACCGCCGTGATTCGCTGCATCCACCAGTGGGACGTTCCCTCTTTGGCGGAACCGAGGCCGCGGACTTTACCGAGATCGGATCGTAAGCTCATCTCTCGTCCCCCCTCAGCCCAACAGGCCGTAGCCGGCGAGCCAGCTGATCAGCGTCAATGCGATAGACACCAGGACGACCAGCCAGCCGGTCATCCGCACCTGGGGCAACTCGAAGCCCCAGCCCGCATCCCAGCACAGATGCCGGATGCCGTTGCACAGGTGGTAAAACAAACAAAACGTCCAGCCGAACAGCAGCAACCGCCCGAACCAATGGGACAGCATGTCCTGCATACGCTCGAACGCCTCGGGTCCGTAGGCCGCCGCGTTGATCCAATAGGCCAACACCAACGCGCCGACCGCCAGGGCAACGCCCGTGATTCGGTGGCTAATGGACAGAATCGACGTAATTTGTGGACGATAGATAGTCAGATGGGGTGAAAGAGGTCGGTTCCCCTGAGTCATGATCATTGCCCCGCGTTATTTAAAGACCCCGAATTCTCCGGGAATCACCGGTCATTATTGATGATCTGGTTTAGACCCTCGCAAGTGCCAAGTCAACGCAACGCCCTCGCTTCACATGGTGCGCCGATTACTCCCCATTGCACACGATCCTGAATTCAGTTTTATATTAAATTAACAAATAATACTTTTCATTTATTTATTTATAACTTGCCTGTGGATAGTTTTGTGGGTAAATTGTGCGCTACATGTGCAATTGATCCAGACTTATACACAGAATATTTAAAGAATAGATGATTTTTATATTGAATGAAAATCACGTCTTCTTAAGAATAACCCTCGTACGCAAAAGCGTTCTCACAGCGAATTTTCGCTAGTTGGCAGCGTGCCTTCGGGTACGTACAGGCAGCGGGAAGGAGCGGTCGGAACGGGTCCGATCCAGGGCTTCGGTCTTGAATAGGGGTTGTTCCGGTGTGCGGACAGCGGCATTCGGCGTGTTGGTCCCTCGGGACCCGCGTCTCCGATCCGCCGGCCGGTGCGCCAGCGCCGGCTCCAGACGGGGAAGCGACGGCGAAAACGGTGTTCGCGGGGCGGAGTGCTTCGTCTTCCAGACGCAGCGACCGCCGGGGTTCCGGGACGCGGGTCTTCGATCCGCTGACCGGGACATGCGAGACGGATCTGCTTTGGTGGCCTGACCAAGGAAAACCGAATCGCATAACCGGTTGTGTCCTGCGTCAGGGGTCAGAGTTTCGCCGCCTTGAGAAATCGGCTGCGGCCGGGCTGGCAACGGTCCGGGTTCGGCGGGTTTCCCTGTCCGGTTCGTGTGGTCTCTCTCCCAAGGGTAAGCACGGATGCGGGACGGGACGGTGGGGATTGCCGAGTGTACACGGAGCCTGGCCGGCTCTATGAGGCGTCAGGAGCATCGCCGCCGCGATGCGTCACGAGGGGATCCCAGGCCCCGAGTGCCTGGCGCCTCCTTATTTTTCT
>JAYQGD010000049.1:0-8670 GCA_038140415.1 Rhodospirillaceae bacterium | reverse complement strand
GATGCGTCACGAGGGGATCCCAGGCCCCGAGTGCCTGGCGCCTCCTTATTTTTCTCAATAAATGCGGTTTAAATATGGGTGCGCGGATCACGATCCTGCGGATCGGTCCGCGCATGACTATGAGTGTAGTCGAGAAAAAAATTAGCCATCCACGGGCCGGCGCAGCCGTGACCCGTGGACCCACCTAAACAAAATAAAACCCTTAAGCCGCGCGATCCATATAGCTGGCGGTCAGGGTTTCGGCGATCTGCACCGTGTTGAGCGCCGCGCCCTTGCGAAGGTTGTCGGAGACTACCCACAGGCTCAGCCCGTTTTCGATGGTCGGGTCTTCCCGCACCCGGCTGACATAGACCGGGTCCTCGCCGGCGCATTCCGACGGCGTGACATAGCCTTCGTCCTCCCGGTGATCGACCACGGCAACGCCCGGCGCTTCGCGCAGCAAAGCCCGCGCCTCGTCCGCATCCAGCGGTGTTTCCAGCTCGATATTCACCGCCTCGGCGTGGCCGATAAATACCGGCACCCGGACGCAGGTGGCGTGCACCTGGATATACGGGTCGAGAATCTTCTTGGTCTCGACCATCATTTTCCACTCTTCTTTCGTCGAGCCGTCCTCCATGAACACGTCAATATGAGGGATGACGTTGAAGGCGATCGGCTTGGTGAACTTTTCCTGAAACTTGTTCTCCGGTTCGTTCATGTAGACCCCGCGGGTCTGATTGAACAGCTCGTCCATGCCCGCCTTGCCGGCGCCCGACACGGACTGATAGGTGGAGACCACCACCCGGCGGATGCCGGCCGCATCATGCAGCGGCTTCAACGCCACCACCATCTGAATGGTGGAGCAGTTCGGATTGGCAATGATGTTGCGTTGGCGATACTGAGCGATGGCTTCCGGATTCACTTCCGGCACGACCAGAGGCACGTCGGGCTCCATCCGGAAGCGGGACGTGTTGTCGATCACCACGGCGCCGGCATCAGCGGCGCGCGGCGCGAATTGCTCGGAGATGGAGGCGCCGGCGCTGGAGAGAACAATGTCGGTGCCTTCAAAATTGAAGTCATCCAGATTATGGACCTTCAGCACGTCATCTTCGCCATAGGACACTTCGGCCCCGGCGGACCGGGCGGAGGCCACGGCGGTCACGGCATTCGCGGGCACATCGCGCTCCGCCAAAATCTGCAGCATTTCCCGTCCGACATTTCCCGTGGCGCCGACTACGGCATACTTGATACTCATCGTTTTTCTCCTGCAACCGCCGAAGCCCGCGCGTGCGGGTCTTGGGGGCGTTCGTTTACGCCCCTTTTGATTCAGATTCAAGAGTTCGAGGCGCGTGTTCCGGGTTAGGCCGCCAGTTTATCCAGCTCGGCGACGATGGCTTCACCCATAGTCGTTGTCGACACCTTGGCTTTGCCGTCCTGCATGATGTCCGGGGTTCGCAGGCCGCTATCCAGGACATTCTGCACCGCCTGATCGACCAGATCCGCATCCTCCGACAGATCGAAGGAATAGCGGAGCAGCATGGAATAGCTGAGAATGGTCGCCAGCGGATTGGCGAGACCCTGGCCGGCGATATCCGGCGCGCTGCCGTGCACGGGCTCATAGAGCGCCGGGCGGCGGCCGCTGTCATCGGGCGCACCCAAGGAAGCCGAGGGCAACATGCCCAGGGAGCCGGTCAGCATCGCCGCGCAGTCGGACAGGATATCACCGAACATGTTGGTAGTGACCACCACGTCGAACTGTTTCGGATTGCGCACAAGCTGCATGGCGGCATTGTCCACATACATGTGGCTCATCTCCACCTCGGGATACTCACCCTTGATGCCTTCCATGGCTTCCCGCCACATGACCGTGGTTTCCAGCACGTTGGCTTTATCAATCGAGCAGACCCGCTTATTCCGTTTCATGGCCAAATCGCAGGCCACGCGGCCGATCCGTTCCACTTCGCCGGTCGTGTAGGTCAGCGTGTTATAGCCGCGCTTAGTGCCGTCGGGCAGCGTCTCAATGCCGCGCGGCTCACCGAAGTAAATGCCGCCGGTGAGTTCCCGGACAATCATAATATCCAAACCCTTCACCACGTCGAGCTTCAGAGTCGAGGCTTCGGCCAGCGCATCAAACACCAGCGCCGGGCGCAGATTGGCGAACAGGCCCATCTCCTTGCGGATGGCCAGCAGCCCCCGCTCCGGCTGCACTTCGAACGGCAGGCTCTCCCACTTGGGCCCGCCGACCGCGCCCATCAGCACGGCGTCGGAGTCGTGCGCCGCTTCCAACGTTTCGTCCGGCAGAGGCACACCCGTCTCGTCGATTGCCGCGCCGCCGATCAGACCTTCGGTGATATCGAAGCTGACGGTCCGGCGTTTATCCATCCAGTCGATCACCCGGCGCACCTCGGTCATCACTTCGGGACCGATCCCGTCGCCCGGGAGAAAAAGAAGGTTTTTGTTTGCAACCACTGTCTTGATTCCAATTCTGCTTTAAGTGTTACGCGTCAATTACGACCAGGGTTGCGATGCTTTTTGCTTCGCTTCGAAGTCGGAGATCTGATCTTCTTTCTGCATGGTGAGCCCGATATCGTCGAACCCGTTCAGCAGGCAGTATTTCTTGAACGGATCCACATCGAACTTGATGGCTTCCCCGTCCGGCATGGTGATTTCCTGGTTTTCCAGGTCCACCATGAACTTGGCGTTGGCGCCCTTCTCCGCGCCTTCCATCAGCCGGTCCACATCTTCCTGGGGCAGTTTGATCAGGAGTATGCCGTTCTTGAAGCTGTTGTTATAGAAAATGTCGGCGAAGTCCGGCGCGATGACGCAGCGGATACCGAAATCGTCCAGCGCCCAGGGCGCGTGTTCGCGCGACGAGCCGCAGCCGAAGTTTTTGCCGGTCACCAGGATCTCGGCATTGCGGTAGGCCGGCTTGTTCAGCACGAAGTCTTCCCGCTCTTCGCCGTTGGCGTCGTAGCGGAGCGTGTCGAACAGGTTTTTACCCAGGCCAGAGCGCACGATGGTTTTCAGGAACCGCGCCGGGATGATCATGTCGGTGTCGACATTAATCAGCGGCAACGGCGCGGCAACGGCTTCGAGTTTGGTGAATTTTTCCATTTTGAGCTCCTAGTGTCTCAGCTCCTAATCCAGATCCCGGATATCGGTCAGATGACCAGCAATCGCAGCCGCAGCGGCCATGGCCGGGCTCACCAGATGGGTGCGCCCGCCGGGACCCTGCCGGCCTTCGAAGTTCCGGTTCGACGTGGACGCCGAGCGTTCGCCCGGCGCCAGTTTGTCCGCGTTCATGGCCAGGCACATGGAGCAGCCCGGCTCCCGCCAGTCGAACCCGGCCTCGATAAAGATTTTATCGAGCCCTTCCTGTTCCGCCTGTTCCTTCACCAGACCGGAGCCCGGCACCACCATGGCGCTGACCGTGTCGGCAACCTTGCGGCCCTTGGCCACTTCGGCTGCGGCGCGCAAGTCTTCGATCCGGCTGTTGGTGCAGGACCCAATGAACATGCGGTCGATCTTGATCTCGTTGAGCGGCGTGCCCGGTTCCAGACCCATATATTCCAGCGACCGCTCCATCTTGGTGCGGCGGTTGGCGTCGGTCTCATCGGCCGGGTTGGGCACCACGCCGGTGATCGGCAGCACGTCTTCCGGGCTGGTGCCCCAGGTCACCTGCGGTACGATGTCCTCGGCCTTCAGGGTCACCTCGATATCGAATTTCGCGCCGTCGTCTGTGTGCAGCGTCTTCCAGTATTCGACGGCCGCTTCCCAGGCAGCACCCTTTGGCGACTTGGGCCGGCCTTCCAGATAGGCAAAGGTCTTTTCATCCGGCGCCACCAGACCGGCGCGAGCGCCGCCCTCGATGGTCATATTGCACATGGTCATCCGGCCTTCGACCGACAGATTGCGCACGGCTTCGCCGGCGAACTCGACCACGCAGCCGGTGCCGCCGGCTGTGCCGATCTCGCCGATGATGGCCAGGATCATGTCCTTGGCGGTGACGCCCAGGGGCAGCTCACCATCCACCGTGATCCGCATGTTCTTGGCTTTGGTCTGGATCATCGTCTGGGTGGCCAGCGTATGCTCCACCTCGGATGTGCCGATGCCGAAGGCCAGTACGCCGAACGCGCCGTGGGTCGCGGTGTGGGAATCGCCGCAGACCATGGTCGTGCCCGGCAGGGTAAAGCCCTGCTCCGGCCCGATGACGTGGCAGATGCCCTGGCGGATATCGTCCATGCCGTAATACTCGATCCCGAACTCCTTGCAGTTCTGTTCGAGAACGTCGAGCTGGATCCGGGATTCTTCGTCATCCACACCCTTGGAACGGTCGGAGGTCGGCACGTTGTGATCGGCCACAGCCAAGGTCAGGTCGGGCCGGCGCACCTTGCGCCCCGTGTTGCGCAATCCTTCGAACGCCTGTGGACTGGTCACCTCGTGGATCAGATGACGGTCGATATACATCAGACACGTGCCGTCATCGCGCTCATCCACCAGATGGGCTTCCCAGATTTTGTCGTACAGAGTCTTCGGCTCACTCATGATCCGCTTCCCACTTAATAATTAGTCAGACCGGCGACCTAGTCTTCGGACTTGGTTTCTTCCTCGGCCGCCGTTTCGGTGACCTGATCCTCGACCTGTTCCTCCACCGGCGGCGTCGCCAGTTCCTCGTCCATACCCATGGCTTCCGCCTGGGCTGAGTTGGCGGCGGCCTTGGCGTCGGCGGCCATTTGACGCTCGGCGGCGCTCAGCTTGGCGGCGTAACCGTCGGTCCGCTCGGCGATCCGGGCGCGTTTACCTTGGCGGCCCCGCAGATAGTAGAGCTTGGCCCGGCGGACATCGCCGCGGCGCACCACTTCCACGCTATCCACGTTCGGGGAATAGACCGGGAAAACCCGCTCCACGCCCTCGCCGTAGGACAGTTTGCGCACGGTGAAAGACGAGTGCAGCCCATCGTTCTTGCGGGCGATGCACATGCCCTCGAACGCCTGGATCCGCTCCCGCGTGCCTTCGATCACCTTCACATTGACCCGGAGCGTATCGCCCGGAGCGAATTCGGGCACATTTTTGCCCTCGGTCAGCTTGGCAATCTGCTCTTGTTCGATTTCCTGGATCGTATTCATTTTTTTGTCCTCACTTATTGTCCCGACGCGTCGGTACGGGTGGCGGCATACCTGTCCCACAGGTCGGGCCGCCGTTCACGGGTAATTCTCTCGGCTTGCGACCGTCGCCAGTCGCGCACCTTTTCGTGGTGGCCGGATAAAAGCACTTCCGGCACGTCCCGGTCCCGCCACGAGCGAGGCCGGGTGTAATGGGGATATTCCAATAATCCCCCTTCAAAACTTTCTTCGTCGGGACTCTGCGCCGATCCCATAACCCCAGGCAGGAGTCGGATGCAGGAATCGAGCAGTGACATAGCCGCAACTTCGCCTCCCGACAAGACATAGTCGCCGATGCTGATCTCTTCCATGTCCCAAGCGTCAATCACACGCTCATCAATTCCTTCGTAGCGGCCACAGACTAATACCGGTCCGGGACCATCAACCAAATACCTGACCCGGCTTTGATCCAAAGGCCGGCCGCGCGGCGTCAGGTAGATCACCTTGCACCCTTCGCCGGCCTTGGACGCCTGCAACGCCGCATCCAGAACATCCGGACGCATCACCATGCCGGGGCCGCCGCCGAACGGGGAATCGTCCACGGTCTGGTGCTTGTCCTCCGCAAATTCGCGGATATCCAAACAATCCAGAGACCAAATCCCGTCCTCCAGCGCCTTGCCCGCCAGGGAATGGCCGAGCGGTCCCGGAAACATTTCCGGGAATAGCGTCAGGACCTGAACCGTCCACATGTCGTCGGCGCGCGCCATCTCAGCTTAGGTCCTCGTCCTTGTCTTGACCCTCATTCGGGTCGGGTTCAACTTCTTCCGGCGGGTCAACCACTAGCCGGCCGGCGGCGATATCAACTTCGGGCACGATGGCCTTGGTGAACGGCAACATGATCGAGCCGCCCTCGCTCAACGCCACTTCTAAAATCTCACCGGCGCCGAAGTTATCCATCGCCTTTACGCTTCCGATCTCCGTTCCATCGACCGTCTCGACCCGAAGGCCGATCAGGTCCGTATAATAGAACTCGTCTTCTTCCGTCAGCGGGAGCGCGTCTCTCTCTATATAGAGCTCGGTTCCCTTGAGCGCCTCCGCCTCGGTCCGGGATGTCACACCTTTCAACGACACCACCAGACCTTTGTTGGTCACCCGGTTGAGCTTGACCTGAAATTCGCGGTCACCGGACTCGTTATATAAAGAGCCGTAAGCGACGGCGTCTTCCGGCCGGGCGGTAAAGCTTTTCAGCCGGACCGCCCCTTGGAGCCCCTGTGCGCCGGTGATGACACCGACACAAATTTTGCGGGATGCGCCTTGGGCGCTTTGCTCCTCCGGGTTCACCATGGTGATAGACGAGCCTACTCCTCCTTCTTCTCTTCTTCCTCAGCCGGGGCTTCCTCGGCGGGTGCCTCTTCAGCGGGGGCTTCCTCTTCAGCCGGCGCCTCTTCGGCGGCAGCTTCCTCAGCCGGTGCGTCCTCGGCGGGAGCCTCCTCAGCCGGGGCGTCTTCCGCAGCGGCAGCGGCTTCTGCAGCGGCTTCTGCAGCGGCGGCTTCAGCCTCTTCCTTCTCCTTCATCCGTTCCAGCGTCTTGGCGCGGGGCAGATGCTGCTTCGTTTGCTCGGTCCGTTCAGGCAGTTCCATCATGGAGGCCTGGCTCAGGAATTTGGCCACCCGGTCAGACGGCTTCGCGCCCTGGGAGATCCAGTAACGGATGCGTTCCTCTTTCAGGTTGACCCGCTCGTCGCTGTCTTTCGGCAGCATCGGGTTATAGGTGCCCAGCCGCTCAATGAAGCGCCCGTCGCGGGGGCTCCGGGAGTCGGCGACAACGATACGATAGAAGGGCCGCTTTTTCGCGCCGCCCCGGGAAAGTCTAATTCTAAGAGACATAGAGCTCTTATCCTCCTGGTTGGTTGAAAGGTGTTATGCCTGTCGTGGTTGATCAAAAAATTATGTGGTTCGTCTGTAATTAAAATCCTCTGGGGGGCATCATGCCGGGCATCCCCGGCATCGGCGGCATCCCGCCCATCATGCCTTTGCCGCCCATCTTGCCCATCTTCTTCATCATGGCGCTCATTTGCTTGTGCTGTTTCAAAAGCCGGTTCACTTCCTGCACCGACGTGCCGGAACCGGCGGCGATCCGCTGGCGGCGCTTGGCGTTCAGTAATTTCGGATTGCGGCGTTCCTTCGGCGTCATGGACAGGATGATGGCCTCCTGGTGGGCAATCATCTTGTCGTCGATATTTGCCTCGGCGATTTGCTTTTTCATTTTGCCGACGCCCGGCAGCATCCCCAGGAGCCCTTCCATGCTGCCCATCTTGCGAATTTGAGCAAACTGGTCGGCCATGTCTTCAAGGGTGAACTGACCCTTGAGCGCACGCTTGGCGGTTTTCTCCGCCTGCTCCTTGTCGATATTTTCGGCGGCCTTTTCCACCAGGCCGACCACATCGCCCATACCCAGGATGCGTCCGGCGACCCGGTCCGCTTGGAAACTTTCCAGGGCGTCGAGCTTTTCGCCCACACCCATCAGCTTGATCGGACAGCCGGTGACCGAGCGCATGGAGAGCGCCGCACCGCCGCGGGCGTCGCCGTCGACTCGGGTCAGCACGATGCCGGTAATCCCGATCTTGTCGTTAAATTCTTGCGCCGTGTTGACGGAGTCCTGACCACTCATGGCGTCGGCGACCAACAGGGTCTCCGCCGGATTGACCGCGTCCCTGATCTCGGCCACCTCAGCCATCAACGCTTGATCAATGGCCAGCCGACCAGCCGTATCCAGCAGCACCGCATCGAAACCTTCCCGCTTGGCGGTTTCCATGGCGCGCTTGGCGATGCCGACGGGCTGTTCCCCGAACACCGGCGCCAGGCATTCGACGCCGGCTTCCTTCGCCAGAATGGCGAGCTGTTCCTGCGCCGCCGGGCGCGCCACGTCTAGACCGGCGACCATGACCTTTTTACGTTCCCGGTTTGTCAGCCGTAGGGCCAGCTTGCCGGTCGTCGTCGTTTTACCGGTACCCTGCAGCCCCACCATCAGAATAGCGACGGGCGGCGCAGCCTGGAAATTAATCTCGGCATCTTCCGGGCCCAGCATCTCGATCAAATGGTCATGGACAATCTTGACCACCATCTGGCCCGGCGTGACGCTTTTCAGCACATCCTCGCCGACGGCTTTTTCCCGGACACCATCAATGAAGTCCTTGACCACCGGCAGCGCCACGTCGGCTTCGAGCAGCGCGACCCGAATTTCACGCATGGCGTCGGCGACGTCACTTTCGGAAAGCGCGCCCCGTTTGCGCAGGCGGTCAAATACATCGCCGAATTTCTCGCTCAAAGACTCAAACATGGTGGCCTTACTTCTTTACAAGCAAAAAACGCCAGTGCGCGAAACTCGCGGACTGGCGGCGCCCAGGATTGCCGGACGTCTAAAATCGGCGCGGAATGTAGGGGCGAATAAGAGTAGTGTCAACAACCGCGAAGCATGTTATAAGTACTTTCCCGAGTAAAGAGTCATATTATATTATATGTTTGATTCTTTGGATGGGAGAGCTACAAGGTTGAGAAATATGGTTCATTGAAAATAACCACATTATTTC
>JAYQGD010000048.1:0-10538 GCA_038140415.1 Rhodospirillaceae bacterium | reverse complement strand
CAAATTAGTCCGGGGGGACGGCTTGACCCTCCGTGGCTTTTATCCCACTCTCCCTGCAAGCGTCGGCCATAAGAAGCCGCCCAAGAAGAAGACGTCGCGGGAGAGTTAAAGGACAGACCAGGGGCCGTATGACCATCGATCCAGCGCATCACCGCGCTCAATCAAATAACACCTTGTGTATGGGAGGCACGCTCACATGAGCGCCAAATTCGCTATTGTCGGTGCGGGACCGGCCGGCATGTACGCCGCTGACGCGCTGTTGAAAAGCTTCGAGGGCTGCAACATCGACGTGTTCGAAAAGTACCCCGCGCCCTTCGGCCTGATCCGCTACGGGGTCGCGCCTGATCACTACAAAACTCGCAACACGTCGCGCCAATTCGCCCGCACCCTGGACGAGGATCAAGTCGGCTATTACGGCAATGTGGACATCGGCACGGACATCACCATGGACGAGCTGAAAGCCAATTATGACGGCGTGGTGTTGGCCATGGGCGCCTATAACGACCGCAAGCTGGGCATCCCCGGCGAAGACCTGCCCGGCGTTTACGGCGCCTGCGCCTTCGTCGGCTGGTACAACGGCCATCCGGAATTCCGCGACCTGGACCCGCTGTTGGATCGTGGCGGTGTGTCGGTGATCGGCATCGGCAACGTGGCCTTGGATGTCTGCCGGGTGCTGGCCAAGACCCGCGCCGAGATGGTGGGCTCCGACATTTGCGCGCATGCCCTGGACGCCATCGAAGCCGCGCCCATTACCGATCTGCATATGTTCGGCCGCCGCGGCCCGATCGAGGCCGGCTTTACGCCGAAGGAGCTGGGCGAAATCCGCGATCTGGAACGCTGCGCCGCCATCGTCGATCCCGCACAGTTGCCCGACGAGGTGACCGGCGACTTCGAAGGCCGCACCGCCGGCATCAAGGAAAAGAACCTTAACCACCTGAAGGAACTGGCGGCACAGAACAAGCCGGAGAAACCGGTGAAGATGAACCTCACCTTCTTTGCCTCGCCCGTGGAAATCCTGGGCGGCGAACGGGTGGAGGCCCTGCGGCTGGAAAAATCCGAGGTGGTGGACGGCCGCGCCGTCGCCACCGGAGAAACCTTCGATGTGGACTGCGGCGCCGTGGTCACCGCCATCGGCTATCACACCCTGCCGCCCGAGGGCGTGCCGCTGGACGGCGGCACGGTTGCTAACACCAACGGCCATGTGGAAGACAATGTCTACGTGGTCGGCTGGGCCAAGCGCGGCCCCAGCGGCACCATTCCCACCAATGGGCCCGATTCACGGGACGTGGTCGATGTGATGATCAAGGATGTCTCCGACGGCGGCAAAGCCGGCGGCGAGGCCATCGACGCATTGATCGCCGAGCGCAACGTGCGCCGGGTCAATTTCGACGAATGGAAGATCATCGGCGATGCGGAAACCGACCGCGCGCCGGAAGGTCATCCCCGCGAACGCTTCACCCGCGTCGATGAAATGCTGGCGTTGCTGGGGTAGGGTAGGGTTCCACTTGAATATAAAAATATGCACCCGTCATGCCCAAGTTGGGTCCAATTCTAATTGGAACCAATTCTCGGGTATCTTACCGGGGCAGATCCCCGACAACTGCTGCGCAGGCCGGGGATGACGCATTGGTGGTGGGAGGAGTGAGGCAACGAGGGTTGTCAGCAAACATATTCCGCGTATCTTCCACCCCACCATGATCCTCGAACTCTATCTCCTCGCCGTCATCGGCTTTGCCCTGGGCTTTGACCAGCACCGCTCGCTCATCCTGGAGGATGCCCGGTTAAAAGACGGCAGTCTGAAGGCCGGCCTCATCGACGCCTGCGCCTGGACCGGCGGCATCGCCACGATTGTCGTTCTCATTGTGGGGTTCTTTGTCGGGCTCTGGTGGTGGCCGGTGCTGGCCATGGCGGTGGGCACCGGCGTGAACTACGCCGGCCGCAAATCCGTACCCTTGGAACATCGCTGGATTGTGACCATCGGCGCGACCCTCGTCGGCGCGGCGGCGACCGCCGTGTTTTTCCTCGTTCCTTAGTCGTGCCTTAGGCCCGCTTGCCGATCACCAGGGTCGTCCAGCCGTCCACCCGGATGCGCTGCTTGAGGTGCAGGCCCTGCACCCGGTGCGCCGAGAAGACTTTCATCTCGTCTTGGGTTAACAGCCCGGCCAGGATTGCCGTGCCGCCGGGGGCCAAATGCCGGACCAGATCCTTGGCCATGCGGGTCAGCGGCCGGGCCAGGATATTGGCCATGATCAAATCGAACTGCCGGGCATAGACCAGCGAGTGCCGGTAACCGCGACCCGTCCCGCAAAAAACCAGGCCGCCCTCCCCGTTCACCCGGACGTTATCCTTGGCCGTCGCCACCGCTTTGGCGTCGATATCCACGGCGGCCACCGGAATGCGCCAGCGCTTGGCGATGGCGAGCGCCAGGATGCCCGACCCGCAGCCCATATCCAGGGCGTGGCGTGGCCGGGCACTATTCAAGCCGTCCAACGCGAGCAGACAGCCCATGGTGGAGCCGTGCTGACCGGAGCCGAAGGCCGCGCCGGCCGGCACCTCTAGGGAAATACGCCCGTGGAGGATATTTTCTTCGAACTCCGCGCCGTGAATAATGAACCGGCCCGCGTCCAACGGCGGGAACTCCTTCAGATTCTCGACCACCCAATCAACGACCGGGATGCGCGCGTGATCAATGTCCGGGACTTGCGTCTCCATCGCCTCGGCCGTGGCCTTAACGGCGATCTCCACCCGCTCCCGGTCGGGCGGGCCTTCTGCAAAGCCGGTGACCTGCACAAACGACGTCTCCGGCCGGGCCGACCAGGAGACCGAATCGCAATGGGGCTCAATCGCGGTCGCAAAGGCATCCGCCTGATCCTTGGGAACAGAGAGTGTGACGCGGTAGAGATGCTCGGTGGCGGGCATGAGTGTCAGCCGATGATCACGCCGGCTCGACGAAACTGTCGATGACCTTCTTGGTGCCGGCCTTGTCGAACGCCACTTCCAGCTTGTTGCCGTCGGCGGCAACCACCTGGCCGTAGCCGAACTTCTGATGAAACACGCGCGTGCCCTCGGTGAACTTGGCCTCTTCCCCGCCGGACGCGACCAGCCAGGCGTCGCCTTCCACGACCATGCCGTCACGGGTGTGGCCGGCGCGCTTGGGCGCGTGGGTGCCGGGCTCGAACGTAAAGCCGCTGTCTTGGCGGAACCCGCCGCCGCCCCGCAAATTGCCGTAGAGCCCGGCTTCGGCGATCTGCTCCACATTATCGTCCGGCAGCTCATCGATGAAGCGGGACGGCAGCGCGTTCTGCCACTGGTTATAGATGCGCCGGTTGGCGGCGAAACTGATCCGCGCCTCTTTCTTGGCCCGGGTGATGCCCACATAGGCGAGGCGGCGCTCTTCCTCCAGGCCGCGCAGGCCCTCTTCATCCAGGCTGCGCTGATGGGGGAACAGACCTTCTTCCCAGCCGGGCAGGAACACCGTGTCGAACTCCAACCCTTTCGCCGCGTGCAGGGTCATCAGGCTAACCTTTTCCTCGGCGTCGTTCTCGTCGTTTTCCATCACCAGGCTGACATGCTCCAGAAAGCCCTGGAGGTTCTCGAACTCGTCCAAGCCGGCGACCAGCTCCTTCAGGTTCTCCAGCCGGCCCGGCGCTTCCGGGGATTTGTCCCGCTGCCACATCTCCGTATAGCCGCTCTCATCCAGAATAATCGCCGTCAGCTCGTCATGGGGCAGCACGTCCATGTTCTGCCGCCAGCGTTCGAAATCCTGGATCAGACCTTTGAGCGCATTGCGGGCCTTGGGCTTCAGCTCGTCCGTGTCGACGATCATCCGCGCCGCCTCGTACAAGGGCATGCCCTGCCCTCGCGCCAGATAATGAATGGCCTGCAGGCTGGCCTGGCCCAGGCCGCGTTTCGGCACATTGACGATCCGTTCGAACGCCAGATCATCATCGGGGCTGACCAGCACCCGCAAATAAGCAATAGCGTCGCGGGTTTCCTGGCGCTCGTAAAAGCGCGGGCCGCCGATCACCCGGTACGGGATGCCCAGCGTGATCAGCCGTTCTTCGAATTCGCGGGCCTGAAAGCCGGCGCGGAACAGGACCGCCATTTCCTCCAGGGAATGGCCTTTGGATTGGCGCGCCTCGATCTCGTCACCGATGACGCGGGCTTCTTCCTCCCCGTCCCAAACCCCTTGGACGGCAACCTTCTCCCCGGTCTCCATGCCCGTCCACAGCGTCTTGCCGAGCCGCCCGTCATTGTGGGCGATCAGCCCCGAGGCAGCCGCCAGGATGTGGGGTGTGGAGCGGTAGTTCTGCTCCAGCCGGACGACCTGCGCGCCCTCGAAGTCCTTTTCGAATTTTAAGATGTTGCCGACTTCCGCGCCCCGCCAGGAATAAATCGACTGGTCGTCGTCGCCGACGCAGCAGATATTGCGGTGCTCCTGCGCCAGCAGCCGCAGCCACAAATACTGAGACACGTTTGTATCCTGATATTCGTCCACCAGGATGTAGCGGAATTTCTGCTGATACTGATGCAGCACGTCCGGATTTTCGGTAAACAGCGTCAGACAATGGAGCAGCAGATCGCCGAAGTCGGCGGCATTCAGGGTCGCCAAGCGCGCCTGATACTCCTCATACAGTTTGGTGATAATCCCCTCGGCGAACTCGGCGCCTTCTTCGGCGGTGACTTTCTCCGGCGTCAGGCCCCGGTCTTTCCAGCGCTGGATGACGCCCAGCAGCACCCGCGCCGGCCATTTCTTGTCGTCGATCTGATGGCCTTCCATCACCTGCTTCAGCAGCCTGATCTGATCGTCCGTATCCAGGATGGTGAAGTTGGGTTTCAGCCCAATCAGCTCCGCGTGCGAGCGAAGAATGCGCGCGCCCAGGGCGTGGAACGTGCCGAGCCACCAGCCCTCCACCGGCCCGCCGATCAGGCTGGCCACCCGTTCCCGCATCTCGCGCGCCGCCTTGTTGGTGAAGGTGACCGCGATGATCTCCCACGGCCGGGCTTTCTGGTTCACCAATAAGTGCGCCAGCCTTGTGGTCAGCACCCGGGTCTTCCCGGTGCCGGCGCCGGCCAGAACTAGAACCGGGCCGTCCAGAGCCTCAACCGCCGCCCGTTGGGCGTCGTTCAAGGTCTCCAAATAGGGCGGCGGCACCGCCGGATCGCGCCGGGCGGGCGGCGGCGGGGCGGGCTCGTCGCTGAGTTCAAATGGATCAGGCATGGGCCGATCTTACCACGCCGCCACCAGCGGTCTAAAGACATAGGACCGAAAGCGCGGCAATCCTTGAACTTTTCGTCGCCCGTTCACGCTTTCGTGGACGGGCGACATTCCCTTTGACTCGAATCGCGGATCGGCCCACTCTTTCTCATCGATTTCTTGCGGAGGATTGTCCCATGACCGTTCATCCCGCCCTCCGGCCGGCGCTCGCGGCGTTCACCGCCTTCATCCCGCTTATCCTGATGTCCATCGGCTTCCCCGCCGCCGCGCAGTCCACCGATAAGGACGTGCTGCAGGCCGTCGTCGGCGTGAAAACACAGATTTCTCAAGACGCGCGGACCGCCAATTTTCTCGGCTGGGAACGGGAAGGCAGTGGCATCGTCATCGACGATCAGGGTCTGGTGCTGACCATCGGTTATCTGATCCTGGAGGCCGATAGCGCCCTCATCACTGGACCGGACGGCAAGCACGTCCCCGCCACCATTGTCGCCTATGACCATGAAAGCGGCCTGGGTCTGTTGCGCCTGTCCGGAAAGTTGAACATCAAGCCCATGCGGCTCGGCAGTTCGGAAGGCGTTAACCTGCAGGACAAGGTCCTGGTCGCCAGCCGGGGCGGCGACCGTCCGGTGATCATCACCGAAGTGGTCTCCCGCCGGGTATTCACCGGCGGCTGGGAGTATCTGCTGGAGAACGCGATTTTCACCTCCCCGCCCCACCGGTATCACAGCGGCGCGGCGCTGGTCGGCGAGGACGGACGGCTTCTGGGCGTCGGCTCGTTGTTTGTCGGCAATGCCGCCGCCTCGAACGTCATGTCGCCGGGCAATATGTTCGTGCCGGTGGATGTGCTGAAACCGGTGCTGGCCGATCTGCTGCAAACCGGGCGGCGCGGCGGCAAGAAACCTCCCTGGCTGGGCGCCAACACGTCCGAACACCGGGGCCGGGTGTTCGTCGACCGGGTCAGTCCCGGCGGCCCGGCGGCCCAAGCCGGCATCGCCGCCAATGATCTGATCATGGGGATCAACGGCGCGCCCACCAACAGTCAGGCGGATTTTTACCGCAAGCTCTGGGCGGCGGGGGAAGCCGGCGGCACGGTCAAACTGAACGTTCTGCCCGAGGCCGGCGCGGATTTTAAGGTGAAGGAAGTCCCGGTGAAAACCGGCGACCGCTACGAATGGCTTAAGCTGGGCCGGTCGTTCTAGCCTCGGCTAGAGATGCCCTTCGTGTTCTTCGCGGCGGGTTTGCACCAGGGCCCGGTTATAGGCCGCCAGGACATCCGCTTCATAGAGCGTCCCCACATAAACCATGTTCTCGTGGTTTTCGACCACGGCGATATAGTGCTCCCCTGACTCCCGGAACACCCGATTGGCGACCTCCAGATTATCGGTCGCGTCCAGCACCGGCGGATGGGTCCGCGCCACATCGCCCGCATTGATCAGATTATCCACGTCATGATCGAAGGCGATATCGCTAAGATCGGCGAGCGTGATGGTGCCGAACAGTTCGGTCTCATTGCGCAGCACAAACAATTCCCCGATCTCGGAATGCTGGAGTTTCCGGCGAACGTCTTGGAGGCCGGTGCCCACATCGACTGTCTCCCCCGCCTTCTTCATGACTTGGCGGACAAGAATGCTGCGCAGCAGGGCCGTCTCGAACCCGTGCTTCAGGTCATAGCCCGCCCGCTCCAACTGCCAGTTAAAGAAGGAGCCCCGGGCGAACTGGTTGGAGATCAACGACGCGATCACCACCGCCACCATCACGGCAATGGTCAGTGAATAATCGTCGGTCATCTCGAAAATGATCAACACAGTGGAGATCGGCGCGCCCATCACCGCCGCCGCCACACCGCCCATCCCGACGATGGTATATGCGCTGGGCCCGGACGACAGGTGCGGGAAGACGTCGGTCGCAATGATCCCGTAAGCGCCGCCCAGCATGGCCCCGATCATCAGCGCCGGGGTGAACACACCGCCGCCGAAGCCGCCGCCCACCGATATCGCGGTGGCCGCCGTCTTGGCCATCACCAGCACAATCAGCAGCGCCAGGGAGTATTCAACTTTGAGCGCCAGGTCGGTGGCGTCGTAGCCGACCCCCATGACCTGCGGGAACACCAGCGCGATCAGCCCGACAATGAAGCCGGCGATGCCGGGGCGCACCCATTGCGGACCGGGCACTTTTTTGAACTGGTCCTCGGTGAACATGGTGGCGCGCATGAAAATCACCGCGACCGCGCCACACAGGAGGCCGAGCCCGACAACGGCGGGAAACTCGAAATACGACACCAGGGGATTTTCGAGAATCTCGAACGCCGGGAAATTACCGAAGAATATTCGGGAAACAATGGTGCCGACCACGCTGGCGATAACGATGGGGGCAAACGCGCTGAGCGCAAAATGGCCGATCACCACCTCGTGGGCGAACAAGGCCCCGGCAATGGGCGCGTTAAATGACGCGGCCACCGCCGCCGCCACGCCGCAGCCCAGCAAACAGCGGGACATGGACCGGGTGAGATGCAGCCGCCGGGCGATCTGCGAGCCGATGGTCGCGCCCAAGTGAACGGCCGGGCCTTCCCGGCCGACCGACGCACCGACGCCGATGGAGCCGATACTGGCAAAAGCGGCGCCCAAACCGGCGCGAAACGACATCCGGCCGCCCCGAAGCGCGCTGGCCTCAATGACCGCCGCCACGCCCTGGTGCCGGCGCTCCGGCATCATGTAATAGATTAGTAAGCCGATGATCAGGCCGCCAAAGCTGGGGACGATCAGCACCTGCCACCACGACGCCTCGGCCACTGCGGCGACCAGGCTGCCGCCATCTGTACCAAAAAACGCATCATGGAGTTCGGTGATGGCAAGACGCATCAACACGGTGCCGAACGCGGCCGCTGCACCGACGATCACCGCCAAGACCGACAGGATCAACTGATCGTTCCGGATAAACCGGCGAAAGCGGATCAACCAACGGAGAGGGGTGCGACGACGGCGGGCCATAATTGCCTTCTTATATCAGCAGAATCTTATCAAAGTCTAATGCGCCAAGACGGGACGGCAGGGCCGGTTGACCGGCTGCAACTGCGGGGCGCGGCTAACTGTTCGCCGCCTTGGCCAGGGTTTCCAGATCGTCTTCGGAAAGAACCTTGTTCCGCCCGCTTTTTTTGGCGGCATAGAGAGACATGTCGGCGCGCTCGATAAAGTCGTTCATATGTTCTCCGGGCCGGAAACGGGACACCCCAACCGACAGCGTAATCTTCCCCAGGTCTTGACCTGTAGAGCGATTGACCACTTTCTTTTTCGAGATTTGTTCGCGGATTCCCTCCGCCACCTTAACCGCGTTGTTCAGATTTGTCTGCGGAAGCAACACCCCAAACTCCTCGCCGCCGTAGCGCGCCGCCAGGTCCTTACCCTTAAGGCCGGCGCGCAGGATCGTGGCCAGGAGTTTCAGCACATGATCCCCGATAAGATGGCCGAAGGTGTCATTGGATTTTTTGAAGTGATCAATGTCCAGCATCAGCAGACATAAATCCTCCTCGGTGTCAGCGGCTCGGTTCACATCTTCACGCACCCTAAGATCAAACAGCCGGCGGTTGGCCAACCCGGTCAGCCCGTCGGTGGTCGCTTCCCGCCGGGTTTCCTCCACCTCTTCGCGCAATCAGACGATCTCGCCCGAAGACTGGATCAGCTTATTCTCCATGGATTTCTGGCGGGCTTGCATATTGCGGGTCGCGGATAAAACCTCCCGCAAGATGGCCGTCGCGTCGTTTTCGGTAGAGGACAGACCTTCGGATGCGCCGGCCAAGGTGTCCCCGAATTCGGCGGCCTCGGCGCCGGCTTCGTCCAAATAGCGGACGGCCTGGTCCATGACCTCATCCAGACGGATCGAAAAGTCCTCCATCTTCGCGGATTCCGCTTCGCTGGTGAAAAAACTGACGAACAGATCGGTGCACTGTTCGTTCGACATGCCGCCGCCATCCAGTATCTGATCAATCGTTTTTGTCAGGTCAGGGAAGGTATCCCCGAAATAGTGGTACCAGACCGTGAAGTGGCTGGGATCGGGTCGCAGCCCGAGCGCTACCATCCTGGCCAAAGCGGCCTCGGCGATATCCTCGGGATCTGTCAGTTTCTCAGTGTGTGCCAACCCGTCCAACCTCCAGCTTGGCGTCCCCATTGGCCCCATGATACTCAATGGAACCCGGCCGATAAACATCTAAAGACCTGTGGATACCCCCAACACGGGCAGGATTCTGTTTGGCGTAGGGGAAAGTCTGGGGCATGCTAAGCGCGGCGCGAAAATCATTCAAAATGAACCCGGCGACGGAGTTCCTCTGAGACCGGGCGCGCCAAAGGGAGGACATAAAATGACCCGGCAAGGCTGGACGGTTGTCATTGTCGCCGGCGTGGTGGTCGGCGGGATCGCCGCCTTTACGTTGCGTACCCCGGCCCCGGAGAAAGCCCCCCAGCCTGCGCCGCCGGTTGCTGAGAAAACGGAGCCACCGGCCGAACCAAAAGAGCCGCCGCCACTCGCGCTGGCCGACCTGACAGCCGACGAGGCCAGAGCTTTCGCCGGACAAACCGCTAAAATTGAAAAAGTGGCCTCTTCCGGCGTGATTGCCTGGACGCCCCAAGCCTCCTATGGCGCCATATCGGTCCGATGGCGGGAAACCGCCGGGCTGGCCCAATGGGCCCGTAAAATCTACGGCAAGCCGGCCAAGACCATCGTCATTTCCCTGAATTGGTCCGGCTTTGACGGGCCGGAAATACCAGGCCTGCCGATCCTGGTGCTCGCCGCGGGAGACACCGTAGACGCACCCTATCAAACAATCTTCAAGGCCAACGGCCGCACCACACCCTTTGCCAAGTTAAGAGAGGGATCAGGATTTACCGCCGGTCTTTCCATCACCTTCCACGACCGGGAATTGGATCGTCAGACCCTGCGTTCATTAGTAGCCCTCACCCGCCTGCAAGCGCCCTGGTCCAAAGGCACCGCGAACGCCCTGTTGCGTGTGCTCGATTTGTCGTTCGAGAAAATGACCAGAGGCATCGTTAAGTCGTATCTGGGGCTGCTGCAGTTGAGCCTCGGCCCCGGACAAAACGGGATAGAAGGCGTTAATCTGACCATCTCTCCGGCGGACAGTTCGGAGCCCGTTGTTCTGACCTTGGAACCCGTTCTCCGGCCGTCTTATCTGGCCAGCGGAGACCGGTTTGCCAGAGCCGAAGAGTTGACCAGCGGTCAAATGACCCGGACGCACGGGGATGTGCTGACCGGATTCTGGCGCGCGCGGAACTACGACTTGCCTGAAACCTGCAGGCGCCTGGAGAACGCGTTA
>JAYQGD010000047.1:1749-10548 GCA_038140415.1 Rhodospirillaceae bacterium | reverse complement strand
GTTTGGGATGTCATTCAACTAGCCAACCGGCATCCCCGGGTGGAAATTCTAAAGCCCGGACCGGGCGTGGGCGGTCATTGCATTGCGGTTGATCCTTGGTTCATTGTGGATTCCGCGCCCGATCACACGCCGCTTATTCGAACCGCGCGAACCGTCAATGACCGAAAACCAGATACGATCGTCAGCAAGATTTTGCAAATGGCCGCAGACGCAAACGCCAAGACAATCTCTTGTCTGGGTTTGGCCTACAAAGCCGACATCGACGACTTGAGAGAAAGCCCGTCGGTTGAGATCGTGAAGACTTTGGCCGGCAAGTTTCAGGGGACGCTCTGGGTGGTTGAACCGCATATCGATCACCTGCCCGGCGAGCTTGAAGGACTGAGCAACGTCGAGCTGGTGACACTGGAAGCCGGCCTTGATCAGGCCGGCGTAGTTGTCCTTTTAACCGATCATCGGGAGTTCGTGGCGGTTCCGGATCAGATTTCAACAGGCACGCCGACACTCGACACGCGCGGCGCATGGTCGAAAAGTCAAACGGTGGAACGATGACCGATAAGATTGCCCTCATTACCGGTGTCACCGGACAGGACGGCGCCTATTTGGCGGAATTCCTACTTAGCAAAGGATATGAAGTGCACGGGATCAAACGCCGATCCTCGTCGTTAAACACGGGCCGGGTGGATCACCTGTATCAGGACCCGCATCAGGACGACGTCCGGTTTTTCATGCACTTCGGCGATATGACAGATGCAACCAATTTGATCCGGCTCGTACAAATGGTCCAACCGACGGAAATTTATAACCTCGCTGCCCAAAGCCACGTTCAGGTCAGTTTTGAAACAGCAGAATACACGGCAAACGCTGATGCGCTGGGTACGCTCCGTCTGCTGGAAGCCATGCGCATACTCGGCCTGGAGGACAAGACCCGCTTTTATCAGGCCTCAACATCAGAGATTTTTGGCGAGACGTCAGCCCCGTCCCAGAATGAAGACACGCCCTTCCAGCCGCGGAGCCCCTATGCCGCGGCCAAGCTGTACGCCTATTGGATTACGGTCAACTACCGGGAAGCTTATGGCCTGCATGCCTCAAACGGCATTCTCTTCAACCACGAAAGCCCAATCCGCGGCGAAACATTTGTCACCCGTAAAATTACCCGGGCCGTGGCGGCGATCAGCTTAGGCCTGGAGGATAAACTCTACCTCGGCAATCTTGGCGCCAAACGGGACTGGGGCGACGCGCGGGACTATGTGGAAGGTATGTGGCTCATGCTGCAACAATCGACCCCGGACGATTATGTCCTGGCGACCGGCGAACAGCATTCAGTTCGTGAATTCGCCGAACTCGCATTTTCGGAGATTGGAAAGAAGATCGAATGGCGCGGCAGCGGGAAGGACGAGGTGGGCGTTGATGCAGAGACCGGCGACATCCTGATCGAGATCGACGAACGCTATTTCCGCCCCGCTGAAGTAAGCTCTCTACTTGGAGATGCAGCCAAAGCCAAGGCGGCCCTGGGTTGGGCGCCCAAGAACAGCTTTGCCGACCTGGTGAAGGAAATGGTCCGTAAGGACATCGAACTCGCCCAAGGTGAGCGCCGTGCAGATTAAACTGGATCAGCCTTTCTCTCTTGCCGGCAAAAAAGTCTGGGTTGCCGGTCATACCGGTATGGTCGGATCGGCCACGGCCCGCCGGCTGGAACGGGAAAATTGCGACGCTCTAACCGCCGATCACGCCAGCCTCGAGCTTCGCGACCAAAGCGCCGTCTCTGCCTGGATTACCAAAAACAAGCCCGATATCGTGGTGCTCGCGGCGGCCACCGTTGGCGGCATTCTCGCCAATTCGACCCGGCCCGCCGAGTTCATCTACGACAATCTGGCCATCGAGACAAACATCATCCACGCCTCCTACCAAAATGACGTGGAGAAGCTCTTGTTCCTGGGCTCTGCCTGCATCTATCCGAGAGAAGCCGCACAGCCCATGAACGAAGAGGCGCTCCTGACCGGCCCACTGGAACCCACCAACGAGTGGTATGCCATTGCCAAAATCGCCGGCATCAAATTGTGCGAGGCTTATCGCAAACAATATGGCTGCGACTATATTTCCGCTCAACCGAACAATCTTTATGGGCCCGGCGACAATTTCGACCTGCAATCGAGCCACGTCATTCCGGCGCTGATGGTCAAGGCCCATAACGCTAAACTCGCCGGCGAGACTTCCTTGGAGTTATGGGGGACCGGCTCGGCAATGCGGGAGTTTCTGCACGTGGATGATCTGGCGGATGCTCTAGTCCACTTGCTGCATCATTATTCCGGCGACATTCATATCAACATCGGCACCGGTGAGGAAATTTCAATCCGAGATCTAGCCAGTTCCATCGCCGGCGCGGTCGGCTTCGAGGGCGACCTGACGTTCGACACGTCAAAACCTGATGGCGCGCCCCGGAAGTTATTAGACGCCTCGCGCATGCAGGCCTTGGACTGGAACTCGTCTATCTCATTGCCTGATGGGCTGGCTTCGACCTACGACTGGTACCTGGAAAATATCGCCCGGGCATAGCTGGCTTAGGCACCTATCCGGCCCCGGCTAGGCGGGCGTAAAACGCCACTGCGCGATCCACATAGTCATCCCAGGAATACCCTTCCGCCACGGTACGCTGGGCTTCTTCGCCCATGACGCGGCGGCGATCAGGATTGTCTGCCAAGACCTCCAGAGCTTCGGTCAGGGCGGCCTCATCCATCGACGGAACCAGGAGCCCGTTCACGTCGGGCCGTATTACGCCGCCACCCGCCTCTTCCGTGGTCACGCATGGCAGTCCGGCGGCCATTGCCTGAAGAAGCGACAACGGGAAACCCTCTTCCAGGGACGGCAGACAAAATACGTCCGCCGCGTTGAACACACCGGGAATCTCGTGGGACGGAACCGGACCTTTTAAAACAAGATTGGGCGGCGCGTTTTTTTCGAGCCAGGGCTTCAGCGCGGCCTCGACAGGACCCGCCATGATGATCTCTGCCCGACCTTCCAGCGAATGCGCGGCCTTGATAAGCCAGGGCGCCCCTTTCCGCACACCGACGCCGCCTACAAATAAAATTCGGCACAGCTCGCCGGCTTCTATCTTTCCGCCGGGCCGGAACCGCTCCAGATCAACGCCGTAGGAATTGATAAACAGTTTGTCCGAGCTCACGCCCTCCCGCCGGAAGGTCTCGGCGGCAAACTCCGTCGGCACTACGATGGCGGACGCCGACCCGTACTCCTGGCGCTCTCGCTCCACGATGCCCGGATCTATGCCTTGATAGGCCAGCCCCATCGCCTCGTAGCCGGCGGCTAAAACTGTATCTTGATGGCTGATGTGGGTGGAGCCGCGTTCTACAACAACCGGCACGCCTTTTGGCTCAAGAGCCTCAATCACTTCCAGAGTCGCCGAACTCCAGCCCACATAGAGATCCAGATCATCGGGTACGTGACGCGTGACGAACCGGCCGAATTTTCGGGCGATCTCCAGATCCGGTTTTGCGCCCCACCCGAAGCGGTCGTACAGCCGCCGTTTCAGTTCCAGCGAGGGGGCAGCGGCGATATCGACACCCGCGGGCAGAAAACGCCCTGCAATAAAAGTGGGATAAGTCGTCAGTAGTCTAGAGAGTTGTCCGCGTTGATATAGCCCCGCGGCCAACTCGAACGCGTGCCATCTGCCGTGAACCCCGACGGCGATCTTCATAATGTCCCTTGGATGACTTTTTCAAAGGAGTCCACCAGCCGGTCCACATGGCCGTCCCAATCAAACTGGGTGGTGGCGCGTTCCCGGCCAAGAAACGACAGTTTGGCGGCCCGGCTTTGATCGGCATCTAACTCTAGAACCCGATCCACCAGTCCCGAGTAGGAAAAAGGTGTAAAATATAAGGCTGCATCACCGCAGATTTCTCGATTGACCGGCGTTTCAGAAACGATGACCGGGATACCGATGCTCATGGCTTCAGCCATAGGGTGCCCGAAGGTCTCGGAAATCGACGGGAATACAAAGACATCATGCTCCCGATAGAGAGTTGGTAGATTTTTGTATTCGTGGCGACCCAGTGTCACCATGCCACGGTCCAAGGCATCCTTCACCACAAAGTAATCAAGATCACTTCCCTTCATTTCTTGAAACTCTTCCAGTGAAATGGTGATAGTCGCATGAGCCTTAATTCCCAGGTCATTTAATTTATCCACCGCCTGACACAGGAGCCGGGGAACCTTATGCGGGTAGTACACAGAGACATAGAGCAGACGTAACACGCCATCGGCCCGCCAAGCCCGTTTCTGTGGCCCCGGTTTAAAGGAGTCGTTGATCGTGCCATATGGATTCACTCCGCATTTGGCCATGAGCTCGGGCCGCCATTTCGCCACCATGTCCCTCATTGCGGTTGTCGGGGTGATAACATAATCCGCCGCGCCGGCTGACATCAGCATCAGCTTGCGGCGAAAATACCGGCTCGCGGCATTCTCCAAGCCCTGAGGCGCGGTCATGTTGGCCAGATAAAACGGATCGAATAATCCGCCTTCCCGCAGGAGAAGCACCTGCTTCACCGGAGAGTTGAACAAGCCGAAATTCGCGGACGAAAAAAGAATATCCGGCGCGTTTCGTTTCACAAACCCGCGCCAGATCGTTTGCTCCCAAAGGAATCGGCGGATGGGCGAGAAACTGGTGATATTCATTGTCTCCATCGATGGATCGCCGTGGCGCGACATTTCGTTGGGGGCGACGATAGTGACGTCGATACCCCGCTCCTTAAGCCCGTCGAGAAGGTTTTGGGTATAGGTGACAATGCCACCTTTTCGCGCGGAGATAGCGTTGACCAAAACCTTCATGGGCGAGAAGCCGTTTCCGAATTGGTGGAGTAGAGTTCCTCCAATATATACGCGATTCGGTCTTCATGCCGAAATTGATTGCCGACTATCTTTTCATGGCCGTTGCGGGCAATTGTTTGCCGCGCATCTTCATTAGTCAGCCAATGGCGACAAGCCTGGATCAACTCCTCATCATCTCCAAAATAGGCGGCCTCTGTTCCTTCGACCAACAAGCCGGTCATTTCGTCATTCCGTTCATGCAACATGAAGCCGCCAATTGCCGGAATTTCTATAGAGCGGCAGGTTTGAAGGTCGCGATTGTCTTTGCGCAAGAAACATAAATTGATCTTGGTGGCCGAAACGGTCTTTGCGTACTCTAAGTCATATACCGGTTGGCCTTCGATACGGAGCCCGGCGGGTCTTGACGGCATTTTGTCCCAACTATTGCCCCATACCCGGACCTTCAGTCCCGCCAGGCAGAGTTTACGTATGCTCTCGGCCCGCTCCCTTTCGTAGGTGCCGACAAATCCGATATCCGCGCCGAACTCGACCTGCGTCGCGTCATCGACAGGTTGAGGCCGGTGGATATCCGGATCAACGGAATTGTTCACAAAGAGTGCGCACCTCACCCCACGCGCAGGCATCTCTTCGGGAGCAGCATTGTACGATTTCGTGGTGACCCATAGATCATAGAGCGGCAATGACTGTTCCACATATCTCGATAAGTGCGCCGGGTTCATCATGTCATCCTCGGCATACCACACGAGTTTGATCTCGGGGTTTTGTGCTTTCACCGCCCTCAAGGTGGCCGGCTTGATCTCGACGGCGCGTTCCAGCCAGATCACTTCAAAGCCGGATTCAGCGGCTGCCCGGACCAACGCTTCGTTGGCTGATGCGCGGTCCACGGGCAGACGCAGCCGATATCGAATTCTTTGAATGATGCCGGGGATGTCTTCATATGCATCTCCCGACAGGCTGGTAGACACGATTTGCACCTCATGCCCCAAGCGCTCCATCGCCTGAATGCGCTGCAGGGTCCTGGAACCGGGAACAGTTTGCCCGACAAATATGATCCGCCGGCGCGTCATAAAACGTAATCCAAAGCGGCCCGTAAGCCCTGCAAATCCGCAGCGAAGTTCCAATTTTCGACCTTGTTTCGGGCCGCCGCGCCCATGTCGCCGGCTTTCGGCAGCACCTCGGACAGAGCCGCCGCAAGTTCGCCGACCTCTCCCGGCCGAACCACTTGGCCGCAAGCTGGGTCCACGAGGTCAAAAGCCGCGCCACAGTCGCTTGACGCAATCACAGCTGTGCCGCATGCCATGGCCTCGTTGATGGCCAATCCCCAGGGTTCCTTACGTGAAGCTAAAACAAAAATATCGGCGGCGGCGTACACTGCCGGCAACTCCGATTGGTTCTTAAACCCTGTGAAATACACATGCTCCGGCGCACCCCGCTCCAAGGTTTCCCGGCATTCGCCATCTCCGGCAAACACCAGCGCCGGGGGGCGCGGCATGTCTCTAAACGCAAGCCGCCAAGCTTCCAGCAAGACATCCGGTTGTTTCCGGCGAGTCAGTTTTCCAGCGAAAAGAATGATCGGCCGGTCCCATGGTATTCCTAGCTGGGATCGGAAAGCAGACCGGCCTTCCGGTGTATCTCTCCCAGCAAAATATTCGTTGTCGACGGCATAAGGCATGAGGAAAATTTTCTCCGGGGCAACACCGCGTTCTTCGTAGTAGGCGCGGTTGGCGGACCCCACCGCCAGAAAGGCGGCACAATGCCTAAAAATAGAACTCAGGTACGCTCTTTTGATCCAGCCGATAGGCCCGATCCCATCGGGCATGGCGCCCGACCAATTTTCACCCCTCATCAGGACCGGCTTCCCGGCAACGGAATACTGCTTCAGCATGTCTTTAAACACCGGCGACTGCCAGCCATGCATCCAAATGGCGTCGCTTTCCGCGATGACCTGTACGGCGCTTATCTCCTTGAGAAGCCGGTGGGTGTAACCATCGGTCAGCGGTACATCCCAATGAACTTCCGTGGAAAAACCCCGATCAAAATAGACGTCGGTTGAAAAATCGCTCTCAAAAAGAACGGTCAGTTCCAAATCTTGCTGCTTTGCGATTTCGCGAAGCAGGGGCGCCTGATACTGAATAGGATGGCTGACAATATAGGTTAATCGGACGGTCACGAGGCGCTGTTCATCTGAGCGTGAGGTAAACCGGCGGATTTATTCCGCGCTACCAGCTTCACGACATCCGCCGTCTGCTTGGCGGTTTTTGTCCAGGAAAAATCCCTAGCCCGTTTCAAAGCGTTCGCTGACAGGCTAACTCTAAGCTGGGCTTCCGACAGCACTTTTTCCACGGCTTCGGCCATGCCTGATGCATCCAACGGATCGAAGAACGCCGCTGCATCCTTCAGGATTTCGGGCATTGCCGCGGTGTCGGAACTTGCGATCGGCGCGCCGCACGCCATCGCCTCGACCAGCGGGTTTCCGAATGTCTCCACCGTGGATGGAAAGACAAAAACGGCACATTTTCGGTAAAGTTCGGTCAATGCGACGTGATCAAGTTCCCCCAGGAACTCGATATTGTCTTGCAGATCATGATCGGCAATGGCGTCTTGGATCTCTTGCAGATACCCCTGATCAACGGCCCGGCCCACTAGTTTTAACTTAATGCCGGGTCGGCTCTCCCGGATGATGGACATCGCCGCCACGAGCGTATGCAAATTCTTCTGAACATAGATGTCCGACACGGCCAGCAGAAAATCCTCCCGTCCGACGGTCTCGTCGGGAGAGAAGTTATCGCGTACACCATGATAAACTACCGAGACCTTGTTTTTCAGCCGCTCGCTGACACCGAAGGTCAGCGCGTGGCGGGCATAGTGTGAAACAGCGATCGCCCGCCGGCAAAAAATCAGAGAAAGAGCTGTCATCAGCGTTAGCCCGCCCCAATAGAGGCGTTTTAGAAGGCGAGTCTCCCGGCCGGCCACAGCCAGGGAATTTCGCAAGACGATGACCGGCGCCGGCGCCAATAAGGGACCGTAATTTGCCGGAGATAGTGTGACGTCGACGGACATCACTCTGGCCAGGACCGGCAGAACAATTTGCTCCCAAAGGAGATTGGCGAAAAACCCGTTCGGGTAGCGCAGCAAGTGTACCCGCACCCGCTCATCGACCGTGCCGAACAATTGGAACTGATCCCGATGGAGAAACAAATGCACTTCAAGCTCATCGTCTTGGGCGAGCAGCGGCAGAATGTTTCGCAGGTAAGTGACCCCGCCGCCGCTCTTGGCATGAATGCCGTTCACCAGCACACGAATACGATCACTCCTTAAGAAATTTCTCTGGACGGATGCCACCTGCTTCTGTTCCTCAACGACACGGGTAAGAATCTTATACCAATTAACTGAAGTCCCCTCCAACCGGAAACCTAACCCTCTGACAGATCATTATTTTCTGGGCTTGCCACCCCTCTATATCTTATCGTGGCGCCACCCATGTATTCAAAAATTCTTGTATACCGGCGAGGCAGCATTGGTGACGCCATCGTCAGCATCCCGGCGCTCAACGAAATTTGCCGACAATACCCCCATGCCGCAATCAGACTTCTCTCTAACACACCCGTATCGGAGAGGGCCGCGACCGTCTCGAGTATATTGGGGGAGACCGGGCTGGTCGAAGGAAGCTTTCATTTGCCACCAGGTGGCGGCGGGATACCTGCCCTATCCGACGTTCGTTCAAAGATTAAGGCGTGGTCACCGGACGCCTTGATTTATCTTTCCGAGCCTTCAAAGCTGCACCGTCTCATCGCAGAAGTGGCTTATTTGTATTGGTGTGGAATATCAACGCAATTGAACGTCCCCTGGGGATTACGCTATCGGAAGTATCAAAAACGCACCGACGAACTGTTTGAATCCGAGAGCAGCCGGTTGCGGCGGGCGAGTACCGGGGGGCCGGAGTGGAGTCGGGAGTGGCAG
>JAYQGD010000047.1:0-1739 GCA_038140415.1 Rhodospirillaceae bacterium | reverse complement strand
CTCCCCGACAGTGTGCGCGAAGAAGCAAAGGGCGCACTGGCCGGATGGGACGGCGCCGCCTGTTTCCTAGCCTTTAGTCTGGGCGCGAAGTTGCCCGATAAAGATTGGGGGGAAGGCAATTGGCGGTTTTGCCTGGACGCATTGAGCGAACGCCGACCTGCTCTTGGCGTGGTTTGCATCGGCGCGGACGACGAGCGCGCCGCCTGTGATCGTGTGCTTTCAGCATGGCAAGGGCCAAAACTAAATTTATGCGGTCGCACTACTCCCCTTGAAAGCGCGGCGATCATGGAGCAGGCCCTGATATATTTGGGCCACGACAGTGGTCCAATGCATTTGGCTGCCTTGGTGCACACGTCGTGTTGGGCGGTTTTTAGCGCCCGGGCGAAACCCGGCGTCTGGTTTCCTCATGGTGACAACCATCATATTTTTTATCCCTGGGAATTGGCGTCGACCGCCCCGGATTGGACTGGGTTCAGAACTGCCGGCAACTCCATCCTCTCTGTACAGAGAGATGTGGTTCAGGCAGCGTTGCTGGACTGGGCCGAAACGCTGTCGGCCACTTAAACTCATGGTAATCCCGATTGCCAACTTTTATGTTTCCACCTTCAACATCGCCTTCTAGGACACCCTATGTGTGGCATCGCAGGCATTATCGGTAGCCGGGCCGTTAGCGGGAACGCTGTTCGAGCGATGGCGGACGTTCAGGCCCATCGTGGACCGGATGATTCCGGATTGTGGCGTGCACCGGACGGGCGGACGGTGCTGGGACACCGGCGCCTGAGCATCATCGACGTTTCCGAAGGCGGTCATCAACCAATGGAGCTGGATGGCTGCGTCATCACCTATAACGGCGAAATTTATAATTATCTGGAAATCCGCGAACGTCTCAAAAGTGAAGGCGCGACCTTTCGCTCAAACTCGGACACAGAAGTTCTCTTGGCGGCCTACAATCACTGGGGAGAGAGTTTTCTGGCCGAATTGAATGGCATGTTCGCCTTTGCCATCTATGATCCCACACAGCGGATATTATTTTGCGCGAGAGACCGGTTCGGCGAGAAACCATTCCTATTTCACGCCACTGATGACCGGTTCGCGTTCGCCTCGGAGTACAAAGCGCTATTCTCTCTCGAGGGCGTGACGTCATCCCATGACCCTTTTCGGCTGCTGAGTTTTTTGCAGCATCCGACTCGAGGGCTTGATGACGGGGTGGAAACGGTTTTCGATGACATTCGGCAACTTCCTCCTGCACATTGTCTAACTCTCGATCTGGATCAACTGACCTTCAATGTCCGGCGATACTGGGATGTGAGCCCAAATCCGGACTTCGCAAACTTATCTCAGAGCGAGGCCGAAGAGTATTTTCGGGACCTTCTAACAAGTTCGGTATCTCTTCGAATGAGGAGTGATGTCAATTTGGGCTCCTGTCTGTCCGGCGGCCTTGATTCCAGCTCGATCGTTTGCATCGCCCGCAACCTTCTGGGCGACGATACGCCTTACGAGACATTTACCGGCCGGTTCCCCGGCACTGATGCGGATGAAAGTCGATGGGCAGAGAAGGTGACAAAATGTACCCGATCCCAAAGCCACACCATTGATCCGGACGGCGACGTTTTTATTGATGAGATCGGTCCGTTCATGTGGCACAACGAGTTACCGGTCGCCAGCACCAGTCAATACGCCCAGTGGTGCGTTTTTCGCCTGGCCAAAGAGCAAGGCACGACTGTCTTGCTGGATGGGCA
>JAYQGD010000046.1:0-10555 GCA_038140415.1 Rhodospirillaceae bacterium | reverse complement strand
TGTCCGTTCCCTTGCGTCTTTTTTCCCAGCGGTATGATGGAGCCGATAAGCCTCCGAAATCTGATCTCCGATGGTGAAGACGGGATTTAAGGCGGTCATGGGCTCCTGGAAAATCATCGAGACGGCGTTCCCACGGATTTCTCTGGTTTCGGACTTGCCGAGGCCCAGGATGGACGCACCATTCAGTCGGATATCGCCTCCCATGATTTTTCCCCCTTGAGGGATGAGATCGAGGATGGCGTAGGCCGTCATCGTTTTGCCGGAACCGCTCTCCCCCACGATGCCCAGGGTTTCGCCGTGGTCCAAAGTCAGCGATAGATCGCGTACGACGGGAACCATCGTCTCTTTGTTTCGTCCGGCCCCTGAAAATCCGACCGTCAGTTCTTGAATCTCCAAAAGAGGAGATTTTTCGGTGTCAGTCATCGGCCTTCTCTTCCGCCAGCGCCGGAAAGACCCGTTCGTGCGCCAGGTCCGGCTCGCCATTGTGGGCAAGCATGATCGACCTGATCCGGTCGCGCAATTCGATTGCGCTGGCCCAGGACTCTCCGTTCTGTTGCTTCGCCGGAGCTTCAGGCGGCAATATTATAACCCGCACCTTGCCGGGCCGGGGAAAACCTGAATCGTCCCGCAGGATGGCCCGGCTACCGCGGATCACGACAGGGACGATCTCGATACCGTTCTCGACTGCGGTTGTGAAGGCGCCCATGTGGAAGGGCAGTAAGCCGGACATTCGGGTAAAGGTGCCCTCGGGGAAATAGACAAGCCGCGCACCGTTCTTGATCGCGTCGGATAGGGCGCGGGCGTCGTCGAGGCTTTTGTCGGTTTCGAACCTTTCCACGAACAGAGTGCCCAGACGTGACAGGAAAATCCGCGCAATAAAACTGCCTTTGAGTTCCCCCTTGGCGACGAAAGAAAACTGTCCGGGCAACGCACTCAACAGCACCGGGCCGTCGATATAGCTGGCATGATTGACGGCATTTAGGAAAGGCCGGTCCCGAGGGATATTCTCCCGCCCTTCGACGGAAACGCGAATACCGCAGAGTCCGCCCAATACCTTTAGGATCACCCGCACGATGCCCCAGCGGAGAGAGGCCAGAGGCGCAAGGGCCACCAATACCCAGGCAGGTACGGCGGCAAGGATCAGCATCAGCCATACGTATATGACATACAGCCAACTTCCGACCGTGCGCGCACTTTGCCGAAGGCTTGGCATAATGCTCATAATCGCAAGCCGGAAAATCTGTGTTTTTACGCTGGCGCCGCTTTTTCCCGCTTGGCCGGTTTCATAGAGCACCTTAGCGGACTGACGCCGGATTTTACCGCTGGATGTTTTAGGGACAGAGCGGGGCGGCACTAGCACGATTTCGTCGGGCGCGGCGCCGGCCAGGTCCGTGACGATGCCGATGATTTTCTGTTTGATCTCGGCCTGCTGTTCTTCGCCCCGGCGGCGGCTTTCGGCCATCACGATCAGCCGTTCCGCACCCGAACTGGGATCAGGACTGCCGAAGACGGCGACATTACCGGCTTGGATGCCGTCAATTGTGCCGACCGCTTCTTCAAGTTCTGTGGGGTAAACATTTCGACCGGCCCGGATGATCAGGTCTTTTTCTCTGCCGGTAATGTAGATGTCGCCTTCGGACAGGTAGCCGAGATCGCCGCTAATTCGCCAGTCTCCGTCAAACAAAACGCGGGTCGCGTCATCATTCCGGAAATAGCCCGAGGTGGCGGAGGGGCCGCGAAACTGAATTCGCCCCTGGCGCCGGTCGCCGAGTTCATGCCCGGTCTCGTCCACGACCCGGATTTCATGACCGGGCAGCGGCAGTCCGCAAGCTGGGATTGAAATCGCGTCAGAGTTGTCGGCTTCTATGGGAACGGCCTCCCCGGACTGGGCCAGCTTCTCCCGGTGCACCGTATCGACTTTAGGCCCGCGTCCCAGTGGCGGGAAGGCGAGGCCCACTGAATTCTCGGCCAAGCCGTATACGGCCATCATGGACTCTCGTTTGAAGCCATACCGAGAGAACCGGTCGCAGAACCGCTCCATCGTGGCAGGGCTGACTGCCTCGGCGCCGTTGAAGGCGACCCGCCAGCTTGAAAGATCGATGCCTTCTAGGTCCTCATCTCGAAGCCGGTTAACGCACATCTCATAGGCAAAATTGGGCGCGCCCGAGATGGTGCCGCCATACTCACTGATGGTCTGTAGCCAGCGTTGCGGCCGGGCCAGAAATGTCAGCGGCGACATGATGACCAAAGGTATTCCATAGGTCAGGCTGCCGAGCCACGCGCCGATCAATCCCATATCGTGATAGAGCGGGAGCCAGCTCACAAAGACATCATCGGGGCCCGCCTGCAATTGCCGGCCCATGGCGCGGATATTTGCCAGCAGGTTGGCATGGCTCAGGATCACGCCTTTGGGATCGCCGGTGCTGCCGGACGTGAATTGGAGAAAGGCCGTATCCGTGGGTGATACGATGGGTAGGGGTGTGTTGATCTGGCTGGCGGAGAGCTGCTCACAGGTTACCACGGCCCGCAACGTGATTGAGTGCATCGACATCAGCTTGGCGAAGGGCAGGGCTTCGGCCACAGTAATCATGATGCCGGCCTGAGCCCGCTCTGCGATTTTGGCGTGGCGGATGAGGTGCTCCTCCATCTGTTGTGGGCGGCCGGGAGGGTAGACCGGCACTGGTACCCCACCCGCCAACAGAACGCCGAAGAAACTGACGAAATAATCACGCCCCGTCGGCAACATAAGCAGCACACATTCTCCGGGGGACAGGTCGTGGCTGATCAGGCCGCCGGCCAGGCTCAGCGCTTCCTCGTAGAGATCGCGAAAGCTTAGCGTTTCGTTCTCATCATCGGGCTGGATGAGCCGGATATGCGTATCATCAGGATGGGTCCGTGCATGCCACTCCAGCACCTCGTTCAAGGTAACCGCTTGATCTCGGGTGGCGGTCGCACTGGTCTTCAGTTCAACCTCGTCCGGGATTTGTTGTTTGGCACCGGGAGCTGACGAGGCCGAAAGTTCTCGCCACAGATCGCGGGGTGTTTCAGCCCGTTGGATGACGGCCTCCGGTAGCGAAACATCGAATGCGCGTTCCAATCGGTGGATCAATTCGACCCGCGACAGACTGTCCAGTCCCAAACTGCTGTCCAGGGAGACATCAAGCTCAACGGTTTGGCCTAAGCCCTGTCCCGGATGGAGCTCATCCACGACCTCGGCGATGAGGGAGAGTAGTTTCTCCCCATCGGCTGCATTATTTTCGCCATCTGGTGCTGGTGTCACTGGTATGGGCCTTAAGTTATGTCAAATCGGAGGTAAGAGGCTATCGCAATTGTTAGCGGAAAACCACGATACCTCGCGTCATGGGTTCGTGATCTCTATCACGGCAGCTTTGTGGTGGTTTGGCTATTATGGCCAAGAATGGCATGATGGAACTAATCTGAAATTTCGAGATCCCTCTTGAGGGGCCGAAAAAAGACTAAAGGTGCTTCTGGTATGATTTCTAGATTTTCGATTTGCGTTGGCGCGCTCCTGGGCGCAGTGATCCTGATCAGCGCTGCAACTCCGGCAAAGGCCAATCATCAGGTTCAGCTTCAGGTATTTATGATTGAGGCGAAGGAGAGCGGTAAAAGCAGGAAGTTCAATTTGCCGGTCACCGTTTTTCTGCAACCTGTTAAACGAAAACGAGAATCGGACAATGTGTGCCGGCTATCACCCAGGGTTCGCGACGGCATCCTCGGCTATTTCAACGGGAAGTCGTTTACCTTGGTTTCTAAGGGTAAGCTGGATGTCGAGGACATCGCCAAAAAATTGAAACCGGTAGTTACCAAGTCTCTCGGCAAATACAAGGGTTTCGTCACGGACGTAAGTGTCCAGCAGGGCCTGCCCTACGTTTCCGGTTCGGCGGCGACCATGTTCAATAAGCAGGGCTGCATGACGGCCGCCCATCCGGAAGAGATCGAACGCCTCGAGCGCGAGAAGAAGGAAAAGGCGGAGCGGCAAAAGGCCAAGAAAAAGAAGTAGGCTACTTCGCTCCCCAATTCTCGATCCACAGCGTCGTCGTGCCCAGGTGGCCGGTGGGTGTCACGCCGGTCAGCCATTTCGGCAGGATATAGGCGTTTGCCCGGAAATAGAGCGGGATGACCGGCAACTCGGTCGCATAGATGTGCTGGAACCGTTGCCAAAGACCCAGGCGTTTCTCCTTATCCAGTTCCACTTCAATCTGCTCAATCAGAGCATCCATCTCCTTGTTGCGGAAGCCGGTATAGTTCTGGCCCGCCCAATTGTTGTCGGCGGTGGGGATATGGTCCGAATGCAAGGTGCTGCGGGGCACGCTCTCCGGCGCCGATATCCAGGCGAACATGGCGAAGGAAGAAAATTTCCGCTGGGTCACCGTTTGGCCAAAGAACACGCGGGCCGGTTCGTTGCGGATGCGGACGTCGATTCCCAACTGCTTCCATTGGCTTTGCAGGACCTGCTCCACCAGCTCGCGGGTTCGGTTGCCGGCCGTGGTCATCAGCTCAAACGTCAGTTTCTCGCCCTTGGCATTGTGGCGGCCGCCGCCGCGTTTCACCGACCAGCCGGCGCTGTCCAGCAACGCGGCCGATTTCTTCGCGTCATAGGCATATTGCGGGGCGGTCTTGTCGTAGATCCAATCCAAAGGATTGATGTTGGTGTGCGCCACCGGCTGGCGGCCGCCGAAGAGTTGATCATTGAGCGCTTGGCGGTCGATGCCCCGGACTAGGGCTTCGCGGACCCGCCGGTCTTTGAGAACCGGATTATCCAAATTGAAATCAATATGCTCGTAGATCAGCCCCGATTTGTAGACAATATTGAATTTGCTGCCGTGACGTTTGTCGAAGGCGAGGGCCTGGTCGATGGTGATCCCCAGATCGCCGGAGATCATATCGATGGAGCCTGAGAGCAGATTGGCTTCCAGGGCGGCGGTGTTGCCGATCACGCGCATCACGACACGTTTGAATTGGGGATTCTTACCCCACCATGTTTCATTGGGAACAAGCACTACGTGGGAGCCCGCGCTGACTTCGGATATCCGGTACGGCCCGAAATAGAGACCCTTATTGGTCGTCTCGCTGTCGAAAGTCGTTCGGTTTTTGTATTCCGCCGGATTGGTGTCGAAAATTTTCTCATCCAAGTGGGCCGGGACAAGCTCGAACCCGCCGATGGAATTGTAGTCAAAGAACAGCTTGTCCACATGAAAGGTGAAGGTCTTGTCGTCTTTGGCGTCGACTTTATAGACCCGGCGGTAGAATTCTTGGCCCGCCACGCCGCTTTTGGGGTGCCGGCCCACTTTCCAGGTGAAGATGACGTCCTTGGTCGAGACCGGCACACCATCGCCCCAGTTGGCGTCGGGCCGGATCGTGTAGGTCACCGCGATGCCCTGTTTGCCCTCCGGCGTCGTTTCTTTTTTGGCCAGACCGTTTTCGATGGTGGGCAGGGTCGTGCAGAGCATGCACATCAATTTCCAGCCGGGATCGTGCATGGTAAAGGGCCGCCGGGTCGCGCCCAAGATGTACGACTTGGCCAGCATGGAGTCGATATTCGGATGAAAGGTGGACGGAAACTGGGTCAGTCCGATGGTCAGCGTATCCTTGGCGGCAACTGCCGCACCGGAGAACATGGCGGCTAAAACAGCCGCTAAAATCAGGAGCTTGCGCATAGTGAAATCTACCCAACATAGACCGTGTCAGCAATCGCTCGTCGTGCCATAATTGCGTCACGATCCTGTGCTTCGTATGATCCAGGTCACAGAGATTTGATGATGATGGGTTAAACTGCCGCCGGATGAAAAATCGCGCGCTCGCGTTTATCGATTATGAATTAACGGTCGATCCCGTAAGGGAAGGAGAAGAATACATGTTGAGATTTGGTTTTGTTGTTGCGGTGCTCGCTGCGGTTTCAATGACCGCGCCGGATGTGTCGGCCATGGGCTCGGATTCACCTCCGAAGATGCCGACCGCAAGCGAGAACTTCGAGAACGGCAAAAAGGCCGTCTACGCTGCTAAGTATGACCGGGCCATTCGCCTGATGCAGAAGGTGGTCGCGGAACAGCCGAAAAACGCCGATGCGCACAACTATATTGGGTTTGCCTACCGCAAGATGGGCAAGTTGCAACAGTCTGCTTCGGCCTATCAGAAAGTCTTTGCCATTAATGCGAACCACAAAGGCGCGCTGGAGTATCAGGGCGAGCTGTTTCTTAAACAGAACAATCTGGCCGGCGCGCAAGCGAACCTGGCCAAACTGACAGGGCTGTGCCCGTCGGGCTGCAAGGAACAGGCCGAGTTAAAGCGGGCGATTGCCGACTATCAGGCCGCCAACCCGTCGAGCCGGGGCAGCTAAGCTTCATTAGAAATCAATGGAGAAGGGGGCGCCTCGGTGCGCCCTTTTCTTATTCGGGCTATAGGTCGGATTCTAAACTGTTGTGATGTTCCTTCGCGCTTGAGCTGAACGTCACCCATAGCCAATATAAAACCCCGAGAATAGTGACACCGACCAACGCCGGGACCAGGCCGGTAAAGCCGGCGATATGTCCGACGACAAAGGCGCCCAGAGCGGGGATGGCCCGCAATGTGAGCGAGTAAAGACTGAGCACGCGAGCCCGCATTCGATCATCAATCGTACTTTGCAACAAAGTTTGATTGGCGATCAGGACCGAGGCGGACATGGTGCCGTAGAGAACCATCAGAAATATCCCGAAACCGATGTTTCGCGAAAACAGAAATATCCCCAACACCAGCGCAGTGATGGCGAACGTCAGGTTCTGGATATTGACCAGCCCTTCCAGTTTGCCGCGGCGGGCCAGCCAGAGCGATGCGATCATGGCGCCGCCGCCGGTCGCCGCAAGAAGCGTGGATAAGGTTGTCGCATCGGACTTCAAGATGCCGCCGACGAACGCCGGCATGAGTTCATAAACCGGGCGTAGAAAAATTCCTAGCGCCACCGCCGTGATCAATAAATAGCGGAGGCGAAGCGTGGACCAGGCGTACTGCATGCCGTCCAGGAGTTCCCGGCCGACGCTGCCCCTGGTCGTAGGCGTTTCTTTGGTTTCATCGACATGAATAAACAAGAGAGCGATCAGAAATCCGCTGTAGCTGACCGCTTTAAAAGCAAATGCCAGACCCCCTCCGCCCCATACGTCGCCGCCGCCTAAGATGATGAGCCCGCCCGCGGCAGCCGGTCCCAGGAAACGAGCAGTTTGGGACACCGAAGTTTGCAAGGCCACGGCCGGCGATAGATTTTCGCGCGGCACCAGTTTCGGCAGGATGGCAAAGTGAGCCGGAAAGGCGACACCATTCAGCGTGCCGATGAGAACCGCGAAAACGATCAGCAATTCAATGGTTATCCAGCCGCCAAAGGTCGCTATGGACAGCAGTGTCATAATGATCGCCGCGAACAACTGAGCCCAAAAGAGCGCCCACTTCGCGCTCCACCGGTCGATCAACACACCAGCAAAGGGGCCTATGATGACATTTGGCAGTGTCTCCGCGAGGACGACCGTGCCCAACCAAGCCGGGGAGTGGGTGAGCTCGAAGGTGACCCACCCAAGGGCGGTGAAGAAGACAAATGATCCCGTCAGAGACAATGCCATGCCGCCGCAATACCAGGCAAAATTTTTGGAACTCAGCGCGAGGCCGATCCCACCCAGCGCATTGGCAAGTTTGCTTCCTGGCGGGTTTTGGCTCATGCCGCTACGGCTCTCGCGCCGACATTATTGCCGTCCGGACAATTGTCACTTGCCGCCGTGGGACGCCGACCAGCCGGTTGGATCGGCCAGGAAGTCCCTGACGCCTGCAATGTCTTCCGGTGTGAAGTAGCCGCCGGCTTCTGCTGCCGCCAGGACATCCCACCAGTCGCAGAGATAGTGCAGATTGACCTCGGCCTTGGCCATGGTTTCGTCGGCGCCCGGAAACGCGCCATAGAAAAACACGACAAAAACGTCGGAAACCGTACCGCCGGCATTCCGGATGGCGTCGATGAAGGTGATCTTGCTGCCACCGTCGGTGGCCAGGTCTTCCACCAAGAGAACGTGGCTGCCTTCCGGCATGTCGCCTTCGATTTGGGCGTTGCGCCCGAACCCTTTCGGTTTTTTACGGATATAGAGCATCGGCTTGGAGACATCTTCGGAGATCCAGGCAGCGTAGGGGATGCCCGCTGTTTCACCGCCGGCAACCAGATCAACCTTGGACATGTCCATGTCCCGGTTGAGCATTTCAACGCCCATATTGATGATGGCGCGGCGCTCTTCCAGAAAGGCGATGACCTTGCGGCAGTCGATATACACCGGGCTCGCCCAGCCCGCGGTCAGGATATACGGCTCGCTCGGCCGGAAGTTCACGGCCTTGATATCGATGAGATGTTTGGCCGTCGCTTCCCCGGCTTTTTTCTGCGCTTCGGAGCGCTCTCTATTTACCATTTGTAAGGTCTCTCCGTGCATGATGTCCGTCTTGTGTACGCAAGATTCGGATGCCTGACAAATTATAGTTGGGCGCGAAAATTCGTAAAAAGAAACGGCCGTAAAACAGCGGTCTCATTGGTGGACGTAAAGACCCTTGAATTATTTCAGTACCCGGCAGGATCGGCTGCTTTCCGACGCCATTGCCCGGCATGACGCCGGCGATCTGCAGAGCGCGGAAAGCCTCTATCGCGATGTTTTAAAACTTAATCCGGCCTGTGCGTCCGCGCGCCATCGGCTGGGCGTCATCGCCTATCAAACCGGCAAAGTGAAAGCCGCCTTGAAACTGATCGACTCGGCGGCGGTGCTGGAGCCCGAGAACCCCATCTTTCATATGTCTCTCGGCGCGTTGCTGCGTCAGCAAGGCCGTTTGGCCGAGGCCGAGGCGTATTGCCGCAAAGCCGTCGAACTGGACGCCGGTAATGTTGACGCCGCCAACAATCTGGCCAATGTGCTGCGCGATCTAAAACGGAGCGATGAGGCGGTTGCCGAGCTCCGGCGCGCCCTCAACCTGGCGCCCGGTCACCCGATGGCGTCGCTGAACCTGGCAAACATCCTGCGCGGGCAGGGCGATCTACTGGGTGCGGAAAAGGCGTTGGACGCAATCGCCGTGAGCGTGAAAGAGGCGCCCGAGTATCAATATGAAAAAGCCCAGCAGCGCTTGGAGGCTGACGAGCCGGAGCAGGCGGAGGATGCGTTCAACCAGGCTCTGGACAGCGCGCCCGGCACACCCGCCTATCTGAACGGTCTGGGTCTGGCGCGCCGGGAACAAGGCGATGTGGCCGGGGCGCTGACCCTGTACGAGGCGGCGATCCAGGCGGAGCCGGAGTATGCGGAGGCGCGATGGAATCGCGCTGTGGCGCAATTGCTGCGAGGCAATTTTGAAGCCGGCCTTGCCAACTGGGATTGGCGGCGTCTGCAGAACGCGTTCACCGAGCGGGCCTTCCCTCAACCTTTGTGGACGGGGCAGCGTCCCCGGCGGGGTAAGCTGTTGGTTCACGCCGAGCAAGGCGTCGGCGATGAAATTATCTATGCCGGGCTATTACCATTACTGTTGGCCGAGACATCAGACGTGATCGTGGAGTGTGATGCGCGGCTGGCGGAACTTTATCGGTGTAGCTGGCCGGGTCTGGAAGTCGTGGCCAATGCTGATCCGATTGATCCGGCCTGCCTGTCCCCGGAGATCAGCGCGCGGGCGGGCATCGCCGATCTGGTCAAATTGTTGCCGCCGGAGGGGCCGGAAGGGTGCATGCCGCAAGGCTATCTAACGCCCGACCCGGATCGCGTGTCGGCGTTCCGTGACCGTCTGGAGACATTGGGGACGGGGCCCGTTATCGGTATCTCCTGGAAAAGCGGGGCGGGTAAAACCGGCGCTCGTAAATCCGTGCCGCTGGCGGTTTGGGAGAGAATTCTGACCATTCCGGGCGCGGTGTTTGTGAATTTGCAATACGGTGAGACGGGCAAGGAAATTGCTCTGGCGGCGGAGACATTCGGCGCCACGATATATACCGATCCGGAGTTAGACCGGTTCAATGATCTGGCCGGGTTGGCCGCCCTCATGTCTGCCCTGGATGCCGTAGTGACAACGTCCAACGTCACCGCGAACCTGGCCGGCGCTATTGGCGCACCCACGTACATGATGATTGACCGCGCGCCGTTCTGGTATTGGGGTGATGCTGGTCCCACCGTGCCGTTCTTCCCCTCCGTCCGGGCGTACCGGCAGGGGGTGGATCGGGATTGGTCTGGCGCTATCAATGAGCTGGCGGTCGACCTGTCGGAATCTCTGACGGCACAGGCGAGGGCCGGATAGATGAATTATCATCCCCCAGCCGCCCAATCCAAGCCAAAGGCATCTGTTAACGATCTCATGTCGAAGGCTCTCAATTTGCACCAGTCGGGCGCCTTGGATAAGGCGGAGAAGCTCTACAAGAAAGTTCTGAAGGCCGATCCAGGTAATGCCGATGCGCTTCACCTGTCGGGTGTCGTTGCCCACCAGCTCGGCCGACATCCCCGCGCGATCCAATTGATCAAGAAGGCGATCCGCCGGGACGGGAATCAGGTCGCGTTCCATACCAATCTGGCGG
>JAYQGD010000045.1:0-10647 GCA_038140415.1 Rhodospirillaceae bacterium | reverse complement strand
GGGCACGGCGGGCAGCACGATCCCGTCCGCCTACCTTATGCGCTGGATCGGCCGCAAATGGGGCTTCTTTATCATGTCGTTGATCGGCGCCGCGGGCGCCTCGGTCTGTGTTTACGGGGTGAACCAAAACGACTTTTGGCTCTTTAACTTCGGGATATTCGTGTTCGGCCTGTATTCCGGCGCGGCGCAGCAATACCGGTTCGCTGTCGCCGATGCGGCACCCGACTATTTTAAAGCTAAGGCGATCTCTCTGGTATTGGCTGCCGGCGTGGTCGGGGCGTTTGTAGGTCCTGAATCCGCAAAACTCAGCAAAGACATGTTCGATGTCGAGTTTGCCGGCGCTTTCACGGCGTTGATGCTCTTCACGCTAGCCACGGGATTTGCTGTTTTGGGCATCGATATCCCTAAATTGAGCCGGCTGGAGTATGAAGACAGCGGCAGGCCCTTAGGCGAAATTTTCAAACAGCCCACGGCGATCGTCGCGGTTCTCTCCGCCCTGTTTGGCTACACGGCGATGAATTTCCTCATGACGGCCACGCCCATCGCCATGAAAGTCGGCGGCGGTTTCGACTTTAATGACACGGCGTTTGTGATCGAATGGCACGTGGTCGGCATGTTTGCGCCGGGATTCTTTACCGGCACCCTGATCAACCGGTTCGGCGTGTTAAAGATCATCATGACCGGATCGATCTTGCAGCTTCTGTCGATCATTGTCGCGCTCAACGGTGATTCCCTCACCTATTTCTGGATATCGCTGTTCCTGTTGGGCGTTGGCTGGAACTTTGCTTTCACCGGCGGCACCAGGCTCCTAACCCAGGTGCATACCCCGTCCGAACGGGCTAAGGTCCAGGGCACAAACGATTTTGTGGTGTTCACCGGCATGGCCTTATCGGCGCTGTTCTCCGGTACGCTCTATCACAACATGGGATGGACCTGGGTCAACTACGGGGTCCTGCCGATGGTGCTGATCGTGTTGATCGCCACCACCTGGCTTTCCATCATTAACCGCCGCGAGGCTGCCGCGTCCGATCCGGCGGAATAAGACATGGCCTACGATACGGAGCTCGGCGGACGGATCGAAACCTACCTTTCCGCTCGCCCGGAAATAACGTCAAAGAAAATGTTCGGCGGCATCGCCTATTTCCTGAACGGCAATCTGGCCTGCGGCGTCCACAAGGACAGCCTGATCGTCCGCGTCGGCCCCGACGCCTACAAAGGCGCGCTGGAAGAGGACCTGGTGGAGGAATTCGACATCACCGGGCGGCCCATGCGCGGCTGGGTCATGGTGGCGCCGGAGAAAATTGCCGATGACGACGAGCTCGGCCGCTGGATCGACGCCGGCGTATCCTTTGCCGGCTCGCTGCCGCCTAAAGACTAGGCGTTAAGAGTTTGATTAGGTTGGGCAAGTATACTCCGGCTTAGTGATAATCGCCCGGAGCCAAGCTCTCAGACATGATCCGGATATTTATCGGATACGACCCACGAGAAGCGGTCGCTTTCAACGTGCTCAGCCATTCGATCCATCGGCGGTGCTCCGAGCCGGTGACCATTGCGCCGCTGATGTTGAGCCAGCTCGAACAATTGATGTGGCGGGAGCGGCATAACCTCCAATCAACGGACTTTTCCTTCTCCCGCTTCCTGGTGCCCCATCTCTGCGACTACAAGGGCTGGGCCCTGTTCATGGACTGCGACATGCTGGTTTTGGACGATATGGCCAACTTGTGGGAGCTGCGGGACGATCAATTTGCCGTGCAATGCGTGAAACACGACCACCGTCCCAAGGAGGAAAGGAAATTCCTGGACCAGGTCCAGACCACCTATGAAAAGAAAAACTGGTCCAGCGTCATGCTGTTCAACAATGAAAAGTGCACGGCGCTGACCCCGGACTATGTGAACACGGCATCAGGACTGGAACTGCATCGTTTCCACTGGCTGGAAAGCGAAGACCTGATCGGCGAAATCCCCCACAAGTGGAACCATTTGGTCGACTACGACCCGGAACTGCCCAAGGGAGAACTATCCAACCTGCACTTCACCACGGGCGGGCCCTATTTCGACGAATACAAGGACTGCGGCTACGCGGACCTGTGGTTCGCAGAGCGGGACAGCATGACCTACGCCGGACGGGAACGGCCTGATTAAGCTTCCATAAACGTGCGGATCGCGGCGGTGACTTCCGCCGGCTTTTCCGCATGCACCCAGTGCCCCGCGCCGGGGATCGACTGAATGTCTGATGCCGGAAACAGCTCGCCAATAAGTCCATGGTGGTCCGGCAGGATGTAGTCGGACTTTTCCCCGCCGACAAACAGCACCGGGCCGTCATAGGACTTGCCGGTAAAATCCGGAAAGCCATGCAGGTCCGAAAGACCGGCTTTCAGCGCCGGCAGATTGATCTGCCAGGCGTAGCCGTCGCCGTCCCGCACCAGATTGAGTAAGAAAAAACCCCGCAGGTTGGGATCATCCACCCACTCAGCCAAGGTGTCATCCGCGTCGCCCCGGCCGGAGAGGTTATCGAGATCAACCGCCTCCATCGCCTCGATGTATTGCCTATTTTCATGGTCATAAGTCACCGGCGCGATATCCAGCACGAACACCTTGCCGACCAGCGCCGGCTGCATGATTGCGAGCGCCATGGCCGTCTTGCCGCCCATACTGTGTCCCAGCACCGGCGCACCGGCCAAGCCTTCCGATCGCAGAAAATCGCCCACGGTTTCCGCCATCGCGATGTAGGAGACGTCGTCCTGCCACGGGCTTGATCCGTGGTTCGGCATGTCGACGGCAATGACCCGGTAGTCGTCTGCCAGGGCTTTACCGATGCTCGTCCAGTTACGGGCGGAGCCGAAGAGTCCGTGGAGAATGACCAGAGGCGGACCGTCGCCCCAGGAAAGCGTGTTGAGGCTCATCTTAATTTAGGCGGCGCTTGAGATTCTGCACCAGCATGCTGACCTGATCCTGTTGCGGATGGCTCGGCCGCGCATCCAGGAAATTATGCAGCCGGCGAAGCGCCGCGCGGATATTGCCGGATTCCGCTTCCAGCACCGCCATCTCCGAGACCAGACTGGCGTCGTCCGGCGACAGCAGCACCATGGTGTCCAGGATTTCCATGGCCCGTTCCTGATCCCCATCGACCAGAGCGCGGGACTTGATATTGTTCTGCAGGCGCAACAGCACGTCCCGGTCGCTGACCGACCGCATATACGACGCCTTCAATTTAGCCGCCGGACCCTGCCGCTGAATCAACAGGCCCTGCAGATTATCGATGGTCAGCCGTTTGGCCTTGTAGAACGGATCGATGATCGCCTGCTCCCCATCTCCGGTCAGGCGCAACACGAAGTGATCCGGGAAATTGATGCCGCTGATCGCCCAGCCCTGGGACCGCGCCGCATGGATCAGGATAATCCCCAGCGCTACCGGGAGCCCCATCCGCCGGTCGATGACCCGCATCAGATTGGCGTTCTGCGGATCATCGTAGGTTTCCGCATCGCCGCGATATCCGTGATGACGGAAGATGACATCCGACAGCGCCGCCGCCCGGTCGCGCACATGGCCGACGCCCTTCGCCGCCGCCGTCATGTCGTCGGCAATCTGGGCCAGATGTTCATAATAGGGCGTCAGCTTGACCGCCGGCTCCTCCGGTGAGGCGAGCAACAGCGCCGTATCGGCGATGTCGATATCGCCTTCCGCGGCCTTGGAAACCTGCCGCAGGCGTTCCCTGATACTGTCGATCGATTCCGTCATGGACCAAATCCAGGGGTTAACTGGTCACGCTCTCCCCATTATATAGGGATTTAGAACGGAATTTCATCATCCAGGTCGTCGCCGGGGCCGGGACCGCCCGGACCGGGGCCGCCGGAATCACCGCCATAGCCCGAGTCTTGCGATGACGAGCCGTAATCCTGGCCGCCGCCCCCGCCGCCGCTGCGCGAATCAAGCATGGTCAACTCGCCCCGGAAACGGTTCAGCACGACCTCGGTCGTGTACTTCTCGACACCGTCATTGCCGGTCCATTTGCGGGTCTGGAGCTGTCCCTCCAGGTACACTTTGGAGCCCTTGTTGAGGTACTTCTCGGCGACCTCGGCGAGGCGGTCATTAAAGATCACCACCCTGTGCCATTCGGTCTTTTCCCGCCGCTCTCCGGAGTTCCTGTCGTTCCAGGTTTCCGACGTCGCGACGGACATGTTGACGATTTTGTTGCCGTCCTGGGAGAACCGTACTTCCGGGTCCCGTCCCAGATTTCCGACGAGGATAACTTTATTCACGCTGCCAGCCATGGGCCTATCTCCACCTTTTCGAATTCGTGATTAGGACAAAACTACTAGCGCGATTCCCTGGAGGGTTCACGCACTAAGTTGCCTATGGCGGAGCCAGAGGGGAGTTTTCCGTCCGCAGCTCAAAATAATCCCATCTGTCCGCCGTTGGAGACGAACAATTGCTCAATCTCGGCGTCGAAATCGCGCACTAATCGGGTGCTGATCATCATCCGGTGGCAGTGATTCGGGTCCCGCTCATAACACATAAGGCAGATCGCTTCATTCTCTGCCCGTTCCGCCAGCGCAGCCAAGTCCCGCACCGTGGTCGCATGATCCAGCCGTGCGCCATAGATGGCCCGGTAGGCCGCTATATCGCCTGCCTTAGCGGCTTCGCGACCTTCGGTCGGATTGCCCAATGTCTTCACGTGCCAGTAATCGATCCCGCCGGCGGCAAGGACTTCCGCAAGATCGCCCTTGGCGTAGTCGCTGCGCCGCGACCAGGGCACATCCCGCACATCAGCCAGCAAGTTTATCCGCGCGTCAATCAGGGTGCGCACGAAATCAGCAATGTCTGCCCGTTCGTATCCGATGGTGTAAATGCGGGCCACGGCTGAAGGCCCCGCGGTTTAAAGATCCAAAATGATCTTTTCGCCGGGGAGCGCGCGGGAGATGCAGACCTGCAGCTTGGTCTTTTGCTCTTCCTCGTCCAGGACCTCGTCCCGGTGATCCACGCCGCCGTCCAGATAGTCGACCACGCAGTTGCCGCACCAGCCTTCCTCGCATGCGTGCATCACCTCGATATCGTTCTCCCAGAGAACCTCGAGGATCGACTTGTCGGCGGGGATGGTCAGGGTCTTGCCGGTCTGCGCCAGCTCCACCTCAAACGATTGATCGCCCTCGTGCTGCTCCGCTGCGTCGGCCGCCTTTTCCTCTTCGGTCTTGAGGCTTTGGAACAGCTCAAAGTGCACGGTGCCGGCGGGCCAGTGCTCGGTCGCCTCCCGCGCCGCCTTCAACAGACCGCCGGGGCCACAGATATACAGATGCGCACCCTCGGGCCGGTCCTTGAACGTCTCGGCTAGATTAATGCCCTTCGAGGGATCGCCGCCGTCGTGATAGAAGGTCAGATCGTCGCCGAACAGATCTTCCACCGTGTCGGCGAAGGCGGTTTCCTCACGGGACTTGGTGCAATAGTGCAGATGCCGCACGCCGCCACCGGCCTTGAGATGATAGCCCATGGCCATCAGCGGCGTGATGCCGATGCCGCCGGCGAGCATGATGTGCTGGCTGGCGTCGTCCACCAGGGCGAAATTATTGGCCGGTTCGGTGATGGTCAGCGTGTCGCCGACGTTGACATTGTCATGCATATAGAGGGAACCGCCGCCGCCCGAGCCTTCCCGCAGGATGGCGGTCACATAGCGATGGGTTTCCGACGGGTCATTGGCCAGGGAATAAGAGCGGATCAGCCCATTTTCCAGGTGGAAATCGATATGCGCCCCGGCGGTGAAGGCCGGCAGATCGCCGCCCGCCGCGTTGACGAATTCAAACCGCTTGATGCCCGAGGTCAGTTGCTGAATGTCGGCAACCTTGAGGTTCAGCTTTTGCATGTGACTGTCTCCGATCCGGCCCGTTATTTCTGCCGGTTTTCTTCTTAAATCATACGCTTGGTATAGCGAACGGCGCAGCACTTTAAAAGGCCGCGCATCTACGCGCTTTCCGCGCGCCGAAGAACCGTATATTGAAACGCCATGTCGCACCTTCTCTCGCTCCGCAACACCCAGATCGTGTTGTCGGTCACCTTCGTCAGCCTTCTCGGCATTCCCATCATCGGCCCGGCCATGCCGGCGGTGCAGAAGGAATTCGGGATCGCCAACGCGGATATCGGCTGGATGATGATGTCGTCCTTCGCCCTGCCTGCCCTGGTGTTCGTGCCGCTAACGGCATTCCTGGCCGACACGTTCGGCAAGAAGATGGTGATCGTGCCGTCGATTTTCGTGTTTTCCCTGGCTGGCACGGCGATCAGCTTTGCCCCCAACGCGGAGACCATCGTGGCGCTGCGCTTTCTTCAGGGCGCCGGGGCGAGCTGCCTGTCCACTCTCAACGTGGCGCTGGTGCCGGACCTGTTCACCGGCCGGGACCGGGTGGCGGTCACTGGGTATACCAGCGCGCTGCAGAATATCGGCGCCGGCATCCTGCCCCTGGTCGGCGGCATTCTGGCGGGGCTGGTCTGGTACTACCCGTTCCTGTCGGCGGCGCTGGGTATTCCGCTGGGCTTCTTTGTCTGGATCTATCTGGACAACAACACCTCCAAGCGCAGCGCCGGCAGCTCCCGCAGCTATTTCGGTTACGCCTGGAGCCATATCCGCCAGCGCGAGGTGCTGGAGCTCTGCTTCATGACCTTCGGCTTTATCTTCACCGGCTTCGGCGCGTTTATTTCCTACATCCCGACCTTCATGAACGACCGGTTCGGGGTGCCGGCGCTGATCATCGGCTTTGTCATCTCGGCCCGCGCCTTGTCGGGCACTATGATGGCGACCTTCATCGCCAAACTGACCGACCGGTTCACCACCCGCCAGCTCATCACCTGCGGGTTTTTGATCCTGGCCCTGGGCATGGCCGTGGTGCCCGTCGCCTGGGGACCGTTCGGCATTCTGATCTCCGGGCTATGCTACGGCGGCGCGTTCGGGATCATCCGGCCCCTGGTGCAGGTGCACCTGTTGAACATCGCTCCGGACAACCTGCGCTCCACCTTTTCGTCCATGAACGGCTTGGCGCTGCGCATCGCCCACGTCCTCGCCCCGGCCGGGGCCGGCGCGCTGCTGGCGTTTTTTGATTTCGATGCGCTCTATTTCACCGCCGCCGGCCTGGCGGTGTTCATGGCGCTGTTCAGCGTCTCCGCCAGCGCCCTCAAAGGCGGGAAAAAGGCGGGCGAGCTGGAATAAGAGGCAAATTCAGGAATCTCCGGACTCGCTTTTTCCGGTCCGGCGGTCCATATAAATCCCCATGGCCGACATCCAAGTTCGCGGTGCCCGAGAGCACAATCTGAAGAATATCGACGTGGATATACCCCGAGAGTCCCTGACCGTGATCACCGGTCTGTCGGGCTCCGGCAAGTCGTCTTTGGCGTTCGATACCATCTATGCGGAAGGTCAGCGCCGCTATGTGGAAAGCCTGTCGGCCTATGCCCGCCAGTTCCTGGAGCTGATGCAGAAGCCGGACGTGGATTCCATTGAAGGCCTGTCGCCGGCCATTTCCATCGAGCAGAAGACCACATCGCGCAACCCGCGCTCCACCGTCGGTACGGTCACCGAGATTTACGATTACATGCGGCTGATGTTCGCGCGGATCGGCATCCCCTACTCCCCCGAGACCGGCCTGCCCATCGAGGCGCAGACCGTGTCGCAAATGGTCGACCGGGTGATGGAGATGGACGAGTGCACGCGCCTTTATCTGCTGGCCCCCATCGTGCGCGGTCGCAAGGGCGAATACCGCAAGGAACTGCAGGACCTCGCCAAGAAGGGCTTCCAGCGGGTCAAGGTGGACGGGGAGCATTACGAGATCGACGAGGCCCCGGCGCTGGAGAAGAACTTCAAGCACAATATCGAAGTGGTGGTGGACCGCCTGGTGGTCCGCGAAGGCCTGGAACAGCGCCTGGCCGACAGTTTCGAAACGGCGCTGGACCTAGCCGACGGGCTGGCCTTTGCCGAGGATGCGGATTCCGGCGACCGGGTGACGTTCTCCGCCAAGTTCGCCTGCCCGGTGTCGGGCTTCACCATCGACGAGATCGAGCCCCGGCTGTTCTCCTTCAACAACCCGTTCGGCGCCTGCCCGTCCTGCGACGGTCTCGGCACCCAGATGTTCTTCGATCCGGAACTGGTGGTGCCCGATGACCGGCTGTCCTTGGGCGAAGGGGCTGTGGCGCCGTGGGCGGAATCCAGCTCTCAGTACTATCGCCAAACCCTGGAAAGCCTGGCCGATCACTATGGGTTCGATCTGAAGACGCCCTGGACCAAGCTGAAGAAGAAGCATCAGGAGGCGATCCTCAACGGCTCCGGCAACACGCCGGTGAAGATGCGCTATGACGACGGCAAGCAGTCCTATGACCTGAAGAAACCGTTCGAGGGGGTGTTGCCCAATATGGAGCGGCGCTGGCGGGAGACGGACTCGTCGTGGATCCGGGACGAACTCTCCAAATATCAGACCACCACCACCTGCGACGCCTGCGAGGGATATCGCCTCAAGCCCGAAGCCCTGGCGGTGAAGATCGACGACCGCCATATTGGCGAGGTGGCGCGCATGTCCATCGACGATGCGGAAGCCTGGTTCGCCGGCCTCGACAGGCGCCTGACCGATAAGCAGAACGAGATCGCACGGCGGATTCTCCGGGAGATCAACGGGCGCCTGGGCTTCCTGAAGAATGTCGGCCTGGAGTATCTGACCCTGGCGCGATCCTCCCGCACGCTGTCCGGCGGGGAAAGCCAGCGCATCCGCCTGGCCTCCCAGATCGGCTCGGGCCTCACGGGTGTGCTATATGTGCTGGACGAACCGTCCATCGGCTTGCATCAGCGGGACAACGGCCGGCTGTTGGAAACCTTGAAGCGGCTCCGCGATCTCGGCAACTCGGTCGTGGTCGTGGAGCATGACGAGGAAGCCATCAGCACCGCCGACTATATCGTTGATATCGGCCCCGGCGCGGGCATCCATGGCGGCCAGGTCGTCGCCTGCGGCACGCCGCAAGAGATCATGAAGGCCAGCGAAAGTCTCACCGGGCAATACCTCACCGGCTTCCGCCAAATCGAGGTGCCGAAAGACCGCCGCCCCGGCCACAAGGGCCAGAAGCTGACCATCAAAGGCGCGTCCGAGAACAATCTGCAGGATGTGGACGTGGATTTCCCCCTCGGCACCCTGACCTGCATCACCGGCGTGTCCGGCGGCGGCAAATCCACATTGGTGATCGAGACACTTTATAAGGCGCTGGCCCGCCGGTTTAACGGCACCAGAGTGCATCCGGGCGCGCACGAGAAGTTGGACGGCACGGAGTTCCTGGACAAGGTGGTGGACATCGACCAGTCCCCCATCGGCCGTACGCCACGGTCCAACCCGGCCACCTACACCGGCGCGTTTACGCCGATCCGCGACTGGTTCGCCGGCCTGCCGGAATCAAAAGCCAGGGGCTATAAGCCCGGCCGCTTCTCCTTCAACGTGAAGGGCGGGCGCTGCGAGGCCTGCCAGGGCGACGGCGTCATCAAGATCGAGATGCACTTCCTGCCCGACGTCTATGTCCAGTGCGATGTCTGCAAGGGCAAACGCTATAACCGGGAAACGCTTGAGATCACCTTCCGCGGCAAGTCCATCGCCGATGTGCTGGACATGACCGTCGAGGAAGGGCTGGACTTCTTCAAGGCGGTGCCGGTGATCCGCGACAAGATGGAAACCATGTTCCGGGTCGGCCTCGGCTACATCCATATCGGCCAGCAGGCGACGACCTTGTCGGGCGGCGAGGCGCAGCGGGTGAAGCTCGCCAAGGAACTGTCCCGGCGCGCCACCGGCAAGACCCTCTATATTTTGGACGAGCCGACCACGGGTCTCCACTTTGAGGATGTCAAAAAGCTGATCGAGGTGCTGCAGGCGCTGGTGGATCAGGGCAACACGGTGATTGTCATCGAGCACAATCTGGAAGTGATCAAGACCGCCGACTGGCTGATTGATATGGGCCCGGAAGGCGGCAACAAGGGCGGCCGGGTGGTCGCCGCCGGCACGCCGGAAGACGTGGCCGAGGTGGACGACAGCTTCACCGGCCAATACCTCGCGCCCTATCTCGGCACCAAGAAGAAAAAGAGGAAGCGTAAGGCGGGGTACCACCCCCAATCCGGCCCTGCGGGCCACCTTCCCCACCCCCGAAAACAGCGTCACCCCCGACCCGCGAAGCGGCTGTCGGGGGACCATGGATGCTGATGAATGGACCCCCGAAAATTGCTTCGCAACTCGGGGGCGACGCATAAGAGAGAAAGCTAGCTACCCGGAACGCGCCTGTTTCGCCGGTCCGGGGACCGGCTCCAGACGGCTTGTCCGGGCATGACGGTTAGCGGTGGGATGCACAGCATCCCACATAAGTCAGTGTCTACCCTGCTTCTCAAAATACCGCTGGTGGTACTCCTCGCCGCGGTAGAACGGGCTGGCGGGCGTTATCTCGGTCACGATCGGGTTCCGGTAGCGGCCTGATTCGTCGGTTTTCAAAAGCGAGGCCCGGGCTTCATCCGCCTGCGTATCGTCATAGACATAGATAGCGGAACGGTATTGTGTGCCGATATCCGGGCCCTGGCGGTTCAGCGTGGTCGGGTCGTGAATATCCCAAAACACGTCGAGCAATGTCTCGAACGAGACCTTGTCCGGATCAAAA